>NZ_JAQCNJ010000100.1 GCF_028275055.1 Haloplanus sp. | reverse complement strand
GCAACCAGTACAGTAAAGGGATCCGACAGTTGTTCTCACTCGCCTCGAAAAAAGCGGTACTGGAGTCCGGCGCGAATCCGGATGCAGTTGTCGACACCGAAGAATACTTACAACTTCTTGACGACATCGGCGAGTTACGTGCCGACCTCGACGACAAACTCGACCGTCTCAGCGAGGACGGTGACCTAACGTCGGTGTATCAGGACCTCGCTCGCCACCTCGACGACGAGCGAGACGACTGACGCGAACGCCGAACTGCGGTGACGGTTCGGCACGCTCGGCATCTCACCCACGGCCATCGACCCGTTCGCATCTCGGGTTTATGTCATTAGTTAGTTTTTTTAATTGATTGTATTAGATATAAGATATTCTCGAAAAATTATATTTCATCGCCGGCTGACAGCTCGGGTGCAATGTCCGACTCTGACAGCCAAACGGTGGCACCGACCTCCGAAACCGAACAGCGGATCATCACGGCCGACGGCAACGGTGGCGCAGTCTCCGGTCCCTACAACGCCGACGGCAACGGTGGCGCAGTCTCCGGTCCCTAAAGTTCCGAGAGGTCGAGTTCGTCGCTCCAGACAATCGACCCGTCAATTTTCACCGGAACCGTCTCTAGTGAAAGAAACTGCCGCAACTCGTCACGGCTCAGGTTGAATGTCTTCGACGACCCCGACCAGAGGTGATACTGGTCCTCACCATCGAGCCATGGAATCACCATACTTCCCA
Source organism: Haloplanus sp. (assembly GCF_028275055.1). Taxonomy (GTDB): domain Archaea; phylum Halobacteriota; class Halobacteria; order Halobacteriales; family Haloferacaceae; genus Haloplanus. Next base: position 3,565 of record NZ_JAQCNJ010000100.1, on the reverse strand, counting down.
TCCCGACCCGCGTTGAGGGGTGTGTCTGCCAGTCGAGTTCGTAGCCGTCGGGTTGCCGACGGACGACACAGACGTTCGGCGGGCCGCCGTCCGTCCGCGCCAGCGACAGGCTGCTGTCCCCGATGACCGTGTACTGGTCACCGATGATCGAATCGTCGCGAGCGACTTCGAGCGCGCTCCCGACGGTGAACCCGCGGTTGAGCAGACGTGCAAGCAGCCGACCGATGCGGACGGCGCCGCTGTTGATCACGTCAGACAGCGTGACGATGCCGGCGATGGCACCCGCCTCGATGAGCGCCGCCCCCTGTTCGTAGGACTGACACGCATTGAGCAGAAAGGCGTCGGGACCGGCGGCGGCCAGTGTCGTCGCATTGAGTTTGCCGTCTGCACACTCGAACCCGTCGGCGTCGATGTGGCCGATATAATGGAGAAGGTCCGTCTCAGCCGAAAGCACCTCGCGAAGTTCCGCCCGCGACAGGTTCCGGTGGACCCGCACGTCGAATGGGAGTTGATCGTGGGAGCCGTACACGTCGTCGACCACATCGCTCTCCTCGGTCATCCACGGATCGTTACAGACGACCGTGATACCGATGTCGCCGTCTGCCGGCGTCCGGTCGAGTCGGTTGTAGAACGCGCTGGTCGTAGCCTTGCTGGCCCCGATGGGTGCGCCCTCACCGACCCACGACTGTTCGAGCGAGTCGGCCGCCTCCGGCTGGACGTACGACCGGGCCGTCCCCTCGGCGGCCGCGCTCCGGGTGAACGTCGAATCCCGGAAGAACTCGTCGGCCGCGGCCGTCTGTACCTCGGAACTCGGCTCCGGCTGTGCGCATGGCGTCCGAACCACCGCCAGATCGTTCGTGACGAACGGGAGCAACTCCACGTTCTCCGGGTTCGGGGCGACGTGGGACGTGAGCCGCCACTCCGGGAGTTCGTCCTCAACGTCGCCGAACGGAACCGAGAGATACCGCTCGACCTGTGTCGCGAGTGGCTGCCCGTACAGCCATTCGAGGTCCAGGTTCAGGTCGTCCTCGACCGCTGCCCGTTCGTGGAGATCGACGTTGTAGTACCCTTCCGTCCGGGTCACGCAGTCGAGAAAAAACGTCTGCTTGAGAACACGTTCGACCTCCGTCTCGAACCCCCGGACGGTGTCGAGGTCGTGTTCGAAGCCGGTTTCGGTTACGAGTCTCGGGTGGTCAGCCGGAACGATGTCCGCGGCGAGGTAGTACGACAACGGCGCGGCCACGTAGATAGAGCGGTACTCCGGCGGCAGTTCGAGTCGCACGCCGGTGTCCGGCGTGTCGATCCCCTCGGGCACCACAAGCCGCTCACCGCGTTCAAGCAGAGGCGGGTGACCACGGAGCGTCGGGTACGAGCGCTCGGGCGAGATGGTCTTCAGCGCAGAGGCGAACTCGGAGACGGCGGCCATTACATCGACAGGCTCCTCGGTCGTGGTGATCGTCGCCGCCGGTCTTTCGTGATGGGAGCGAGCGCCGACCCGAACCGTGGCCTCCTCGCCGAAGTCGATGCGGGTCCGGGTCAGATCCGATTCGATGGTCACCGGGGCGTCGACGCGGAGGTAGAGTTTGATCGGTCCACAGAGTTCGAGACTGTAGCGTCCATCGGAAAACGCTTCGGAGGCGGAGTGTTCCGTCTCGGCCAGCATCTCCCCGCCGGCGTCCCGAACGTAGACGGAGACAACGGTCGGGAGTTCGACCGTTGTGGCGTCGACGGCCACCGCGGCGTCGACCGGGAAGCGGTGGGCGTCGGTGTCGGCCGGCGTCGGCGTAACGGGAACGTCGGTGAACAGCCGGAACTGGTTGCGCTCGATGAGGTCCGTGACGACCAGTCCGAACCCCTCGTCAAGCGTGGCGAACGACACCTCGAGGGTGTTCTCGTCCTCAACGGCTGTCGCCCGTCGCCCGGGTCGACTCATCGTGTTCCTGGTCGTCCTCGGACGGAAAAATATGCCCCTGCTTACGCGTTGTCCACGCCGCCGACCGGGAGCCAGTCGGACGTGAGGTCGCGGTCCCGGAACCGCCACCGCTGGTCGAGGGCCGATCCGTCGACCCGAAGTTCGACCGTCGCGTCGAACAACGGTTCGAAGAGCTTGACCACCTCCGCGGAGGGCTCGCGGAGGAGGCGAACGTGGACCATCCCGGAAACCGACCGAACCTGTCCGATCATGGCGTGGAGGACCCGGAACGCCGCCTCGCGGCCGTACTCCGAGAGCAGCGTTCGGAGACAGTCAAACGCCATGCGGAACTCGGCAGGGGCCAACCCGCCGGCGGCTGAGCCGAACGCCTCGATCACCTCGGTGATCACCGCACCGACCTCGTCCGGGGGGCCGTCGACGACGTGTGTCCGTGGGGCTGGTTGCGACCCCAGCCCACCCGCCTCGCCTCCCGCCCCGGTTGCCGTGGCCGCGCTCCGAGCGTGCTCCCCCTGCGTGATCAGGCGAGCGTACTCCGGGGAGAGCGGCCCGGTATCGCGAAGCCGTCGGAGCGCCCGTTCGCGCCCTGATTCGGCGGTGACGACGAGACGCCGCCGGGGTGGATCGGCGTCCGGATCGCCGAGCATCGTCGCCGACGCCGCAGCGAACATCTCCTCCGGGACCGCCCCTACGACGAGGAGCGCACTCCCTTGTTCTTTCAGCGTCGCCAGCGCGTGTGCGAAGCTGGCACCGTCATCGTCGGGACCCATCTCACCACCCGTGACCATCGATCGATCAAACGGGACCTGTGTGAATAATACTTATTATCCCGGAATCATCGCTAATATTCGGAGACGGCGGCTATCGGTCGTTGAGGAAGGTCTCTATTCGGGTCATCGCCTCTTTCAGGTCCGACATGCCGGTGGCGTATGAGACACGGAGGTGATCGTGGCCCTCCTCGCCGAACACCCGGCCGGGAACGACGGCGACACCCTGATCGTGGAGCAGGTCCTCCGCGAACTGCTCGTCGTCGTACGGCGCCTCGGGGAACGCGTAGAACGCGCCGGTCGCCTCGAAGCAGTCGAGTCCCATGTCCCGAAACCGCGAGATGACGAACTGTCGTCGTCGGTTGTACTGGGTGCGCATCTCGGCCACGTCGTCGTTGCACACCCGCAGGGCCTCGAGGGCGGCGTGTTGTGCCGTCGTCGGCGCGGAGAGCATCGTGTACTGGTGGATGCGATTCATCGCGTCGATGGCCTCCGGCGGTCCGAGGGCGTAGCCGAGACGGAGGCCGGTCATGGCGTATGACTTCGAGAACCCGTTGAACACGATGGTCCGTTCACGCATCCCCGGCTGTGTCGCGATGGATGAGTGTTCGCCCTCGTAGGTGAGCCCTGCATAGATCTCGTCGGAAAGCACCGTCAGGTCGTGCTCACGGGCGAACTCGGCGATTTCTGCCAGTTCCGCCTCGCTGGCCGTCGCACCGGTCGGATTGTTCGGATAACAGATCATCAACACCTCGGCGTCGTCGGCGCCGGCGCGGTCGAGATCGTCGTACGTGAGCACGAAGTCGTTTTCGGCGCGGGTGGAGACCGGGAGTGGCTCACCGCCCGAGAAGCGCACGCCCGGCCCGTA
>NZ_JAQCNJ010000096.1 GCF_028275055.1 Haloplanus sp. | reverse complement strand
GTGGGCCAACACGGATTTGAACCGCGGACCTCCCGGTTATCAGCCGAGCGCTCAACCTGACTGAGCTATTGGCCCAGGTGAGCGCATTCAGTTTTTGCGTGGTGGTTCGTTTAAGCGTTTCCGTTCGCGCTCTACTCGTCGTCGACGCGATAGGAGCCACGGTCCATGTCGTACACGTCCTCATCGTCACCATCCGGGAACCCGGCCGTGTAGACGCCACCGGTGACGAAGCCCCCGCTCTTTCGTTCCACGTACGGCCGCAGAATGAGTCGCTCGATGACGGCCCGGATCGGCGCCCGCGTCAGCGGGACGCCGAGCAGGAAGCCGATACTGTCGGTCACGAGGCCGGGCGTGAGCAGAAACGCGCCGGCGGCGATGAGCAGGCCGCCGTCCAGCAACTCTTTTGTCGGCACCTCGCCGGTCACGAGCCGTCGCTGGAGGCTGTTGATCGTGTGTCGGCCCTCGGCTCTGACCAGCAGCATACCGATCAGCCCGGTGAGAACGACCAGCGCGACGGTCACGGGTGCGCCGACGGCGTCGGCGACGACGACGAGCAACAGGGCGTCGGCCAGCGGGATGAGCAACAGGAGCGCGAACACCCAGCGCAGGCGCATACCGCTCACTTTCGGCGGCCCACTGATAGCCCTTTTGACGCACGGCTCGGATGACGAAGGCCTTAGGCCCGCCCGTCCCGTCGTGTCGGTATGACCGAGGGGACGCGCGTCGAGTGGCGGTCGTGGGGCGACGAGGCGTTCGCCGAGGCCCGCGACCGGGGGTCGCCCGTGTTGCTCGCCCTGACGGCGACGTGGTGTGGGGAGTGCCACGAGATGGACGCCCGGACGTACGCCGAGCCACGGATTGCGGCCAACCTGAACGACGGATTCGTGCCCGTCCGCGTCGATGTCGACCGCCATCCACGGGTCCGTGAACGGTACAACGTCGGCGGCTTCCCGTCGACGGTGTTCTGTACGCCCGACGGCGACCGCATTGCCGGCGCGGGATTTCTCGGACCCGACGGCATGCGACAGGTGATCGATCGGGTGCGCGAGCGCTGGGACGAGAGCGGGTTCGACGCCGGCCGGGTCCCCCGCTCGCTCGCCGGCGACCCGTCCCCGTCGGGACCGGTGACCGACCGCATCGAGGACCATCTCGCCGGCCGACTCGACGAGGCGTTCGACGCCGCGAACGGTGGCTGGGGCGACGCACCCAAATTTCCCCTGCCCCGCACTATCGAGTTCGCGCTCAAACGCGACCCTCAGAAGGCCCGCCAGACGCTCGATGCCGTTGCCCGCGGTCTCTTCGACGAGAAACGGGGTGGCTTCTACCGCTACGCGCGTGGCCGCGACTGGAGCGACCCCGACCGTGCGACACTTCTCGCGGACAACGCGGCGCTGGTGCGGGCGTTCGCCCACGCCTACTGTTACACCGGCGAGGAGACCTACCGCGACAAAGCCGAGCGAACCGTCGACTACCTGATCGACGCGCTCTGGAACGGGTCGGCGTTCGGCGGGAGTCAGGGTCCCGCTGACGACGGCGACCCCCGAACCGACCTGACCGCCTACGCGGATTCGAACGCTCTCGTCGTCGATGCACTGCTTGTTCTCTCGTCGTACACCGACGCTGAGCGCCCGCGCGAGTACGCCCGGCGGACGCTCTCGACGCTTCGTTCGTCGTTTGTCGACGACGGTGTTGTCCGCCACCACGCGGACGCCGACGCCCCGACGCTCCTGTTGGCCGATGCGGCCCGGACCGTCGCTGCCGGCGTCCGTGCGGCACAGGTACTCGGCGACGACGACGCCCTCCGGACGGCCCGATCGGTCGCCGACCGAACCATCGACACGTTGTTTTCCGACGGCTCCTTCCACGACGGGCCGACCGAGGGGTCGGGACTGCTCGACCGTCCTCTCCGACCGCTCGATGCCAACGTCGAGATGTCCGACGCGCTCATCGACCTGTCGATCCTGACCGGCGACGATGGCTACCGCGACGTCGCGAGCGAGGCGGTCGGCGCCTTTGCCGGGGCGTGGGACCGGTTCGGCGTCCAGGTCGCCGGCTACGGCTCCGTCGCCGCGCGCCTGTGTCGCGATCCGCTGGTGATCTCCGTGGCGACCGGTCCCGGGAGCGACCTCCACCGTGCCGCCCTCCGCGTCGCCGATCACGAGAAGGTCGTCCGACTCGCCGCGGAGAACACCGACCGGGGGACCGCCGTTGTTCGCGTTGGCGGGCGTTCCCGGACCGCCACGACGCCGTCCGATCTGGCCGATGCCGTCGCCGACCTCGCCGGGTAAACGGGCGATTCGTTTTTGTCTCTCCGCCGTCAGCCCCACGTATGGCGTCGCTCCGCGATCTCGGGTTATCGGAGTACGAGTCGCAGGCATATCGAACGCTTCTCAATCACGGCTCGACAACGGCAAAGGAGTTGTCGAGTACGAGTGGTGTCCCGATGGGCCGGATCTACGACGTGCTCAACGGGTTGGAAAGCGGCGGCCTCGTCCGGAGTCAGGCAGCCAGTCGCCCCAAAAAGTACGTCGCGGTCGAACCCGAGGCCGCACTGGACCGCTTGGTCGACGCGCGCAAACGCGAACTCGACCAACAGGCCGAGCGCTACGAGGCCGTCGCCGCCGACCTGGTCGGTGATCTCGACGCCGCCAACACCGTCAACGAGCAGTTCTGGACGGCCGCCGTCGGTCCGGAGGAGACGGTCGATCTGTTGCTCGAACGCCTTTCGGCCGCCGACGACCGCATCCGCCACGTCGCCGGACTGCCCTCCGAACAGGTCGATCTCGGCGTGGTCGGCGAGCGCGCGCTAGATGCGTTCGAAGCGGCGCTAGATCGAGGGGTCAGTGTCTCCGTTCTCATCGACCCGGCGCTCCCCGACACCGTCTCCGACGATCTCAACAAAGCCTACGAGGATCGTCTCTCCGACCGGCCGGGCTACGAGGCGCGCGTGTCGACCGCCATTGACGGCACGTTCACCCTCGTCGACGACGTGGAGGTGTGTATCGAGGTGCCGAACCCGCTCGATCCCGGCGAGACGTTCGCTATGATCGATTTCAAGGACGCGGCGTTCGCCGACGACGCGCGGGACGTGTTCGACAAACAGTGGACGAATTCGACGCCGCTCGACCACCACACCGACGCCTGAGATTACCTGCCGAGGCCGACTTCGCTCCGAAGCGCTTTCAACGAGAGTTCACGCTCCGCGTGGGCGTTGTGCTGGTGGATCGACTCGTCGTTCGACTGTTTCATGTGGATCACCGTGTCGTCGTCGAGGTGGCCGAACTCCTCGACGACGGACTCCGCGAGCGACCGCACACAGTCCTCGACGAACTTCGCGTTGGCGTGGGCGTGGTAGGTCATGTGGTCCTCGTCTGGCCGTTTCGCCAGGTTGTAGATTCGGGCGCTCATCGCGTCCCGGGCCACGTCGATCACATCCCGGAGGTCCACGTCCGGCGACCCGTCGCTCGTGATCGTGAGCGTCGCGTGACCACGCTGAGAGTGGCCGGGCTGGGGCACCTTATCGAGAAACGCCTCGGTGATCTCGTCGTCGACACCCAATCCCGCGAGCGTCTCGCGGGCCCGCGACTCCGACATCCCTTGTGAGCAGGGACAGACGGTCATCCCAGTGACGCGTGCGCCGATCTCCTCGCGGGTCCCGTTCTCCGTGGCGACGGCCCCGGCGATGATCGTCGCGGTGTTTTGGGTGCCGAGCCCCGACGCCGGCGTCTCCTCGCGGGTGACGTAGTCGGCCTCCATACGAACCTCCGCGGTGGAGGTGTAGTCGTGTTTTTCGAGAAGGCGCTCGGCGACGTCGCCACACACCTCCTCGACACGGTATGACGGCTCCGAGACGGCCGCCTCCAACGTCTCGTCGATCACCTGCATATTCCGGCTCATATCGATCCCCTTTCGACCGCTGGGGAGGTCGACGAACACTTCAAACTCCGCCATCAGAACGATCGGGCACTGGCCGTTGCGGTCGAGTTTCACGAGTTTCTCGACCCCGGTCACGCCGACCTGACTGAGCCCGACCGTCACGTCGGGTTGGCTTGCCTGTACGTCAGGCAACTGGTGACTCATCGCCTATCAGGAGGGTCCGACTGCGATTATGGCTTTCGATCCCTCAGGGCCAGTCGTCTCGTGTCTCGGTCTCGAAGGGATCCTCCTCGCTCGGTTCGCCGAGATCCCACCCTGCGAATTCGGCCGCCTCCTCGACCGACAGATACTCCCAGTCGGCGTTCTCGGCGGCGCTGCGGTCCTCCGTCGTCGTCCCGACGAAGACGTGTCGGTCGGTGTCGAACTGGTCGTACACGTTTTCGAGGCTCTCGTCGACGCCACGTGGTCCCGAGAAGAAGTCCTGCCGGATACGCCGCTTGCGGGTGAAGTTGGTGACGACGTACGTCGGCTGATCGCTGAGGACACCCACGTACTCGGTCCACTTGCGGGCGTCGTCGAACACCGCGTTCGGATCCGCGAGTCGCTTGAGCGCCTCGAGTTCGAACGCGAGCGTCATTGTACCGCCGCTGTCCATGGAACGGCTACCGTTGGCGTGGTCAAAACGGCTTCGGTCCGCCCGTCGACACGGTTACCTGACCCGGTAGTAGTCGGTGAACACGATCACATCGCCCTCTTCGAGGTCCGAGAGGTTCGACGGGTCCCGCGGCGACGCGCCTTCGACGACGTGGAGCAAATACTCCTGTGCCGCGCCGTCAAGTTCGTCGAAATCGCGGACGCGGGCATTCTCGGGCACCGCCTCCGTTCTGTTCACGTCGAACCCTGCGTCGGCAGCCCGTGACATGTGGTAACAATGAACATTAAGAATAATAAAGGTTCCGTCGGTCACGACAAACCGGGGATCCATCTCGGCGGTTGGCGAGAACCCGCACCGACCGCTCGTCGTGTCCGCTGTCGTCGTATCGTCGCGCCGCTCCGGACAGAACCGGTTCGCTCATAACGACACGGAACCGGCCCGTCCACAACCGAAACTCCATCCGACCCGGCGCACCGAACGCCCGTCGACCTGCCTCCGCCCCGACCGCCGCTTTGCGTTCACCCATTATCAAGGGTTCCGACGAACCGGTGTGTGCCGTGGGGCGTCGTCCCGCCGCCCACGTGCTGGCGGCCCGGATCCACCGATGACCCGGATGCGGTTTACCGGCTTTCCTTGTAGACGTTCACCAGTTCCTGCATCGACGCCTTTGCGTCCCCGAAGAACATGCTCGTGTTATCCTGTGCGAACAACGGATTGGGGATGCCGGAGAACCCGGGGCTGAGACTTCGCTTGTTGACGATCACGGAGCGGGCCTCGCCGACGTTCAGAACCGGCATGCCAGCGATGGGACTGGAGTCGTCGGTGTTCGCCATCGGATTGACCACGTCGTTGGCTCCCGTGACGATCACCACGTCCGTCTGTGAGAACGTCGGGTTCACCTCCTCCAGTTCCCGCATCTTGTCGTACGGGACGTCGGCCTCGGCCAACAACGCGTTCATATGCCCCGGCATGCGCCCCGCGACCGGGTGGATACCGAACTCGACGTCGACGCCGTCTTCCTCGAGCAGTTCGACCAGTTCTGCGACGGCGTGTTGGGCCTGTGCGACCGCCATCCCGTACCCCGGGACGATGACGACGCGGTCGGCCACGTCCAACAGCATCTCGACTTCCTCGGCGGAGGTTTCGCTGATGTTGCCCTCGTAGATATCCGCCATATCCTCGGACTCCTCGTCGCTCCCGAGGCCGCCGAACAACACGTTGACCAGCGACCGGTTCATCGACTCGCACATGATGACCGTCAGGATCAGTCCCGACGCGCCGACCAGCGTCCCTGCGACGATGAGAACGGTGTTGTCGAGAACGAACCCCGTCGTCGCCGCGGCCAGACCCGAGTAGGAGTTCAGGAGTGCGATCACGACCGGCATGTCGGCTCCACCGATGGGAACCACCAGAAACACCCCGAGAACCGACGCCGCGACGACCAAGACCCAGTATGACGGCACTATTTCGGCCAGTCCCCCGCCGACGAGACCGGGCTGGACGACGAGTGTTCCCCCACCCGCGAGGGCGAGCAGGAGCGTCACGACCTTTATGCCGTGGCCGGCGTTGGTGCTCACCGGCGAGTCACCGACCAGTCCGTGGAGTTTGCCGGCGGCGACGAGGCTTCCCCAGAACGTCACCGATCCGATGAGACCGGCGATGGCCGCCGTCACGGTCACGCCGACGGGGAGACCACCCCCGCTCGCGGTGAGGTCGACCAGTTCCGCCCCCGCGACGAGCGCGGAGGCACCGCCCCCGAAGCCGTTGAACAGCCCGACCAACTGTGGCATCTCGGTCGTCTCGACTCTCACCGCCAGCCACGCGCCGATCCCGCCGCCGACGAGCAACGCGGCCGCAAGCACCAGCGGCGAGAGGATCTCGAACCAGAGCACCGTGACCGCAACCGCGACGAACATCCCCAGCGACGAAATCCCGTTCCCGCGCGTCGCCGTCCGCGGGTGGGTCATGTCGCGTAACCCCTGAATGAAGAGGATTCCTGCGATCAGGTACGCGAACTGTAACACCGCGTCCGGGAGGCCGCCGATCACACCCGCCATCTCATTTCCCCCGCTGGCTGAACTGGTCGAGCATGAAGTGACTCACGAGATACCCACCGACCACGTTGATCGTCGCCATCACGACGGCGGCAAAGCCAAGCGCCGTCGCGAGCAGTGTCGATCCCGATCCGGCGACGACGACCGACCCGAGCAGCGTGACTCCGGAGATGGCGTTGGCCCCCGACATCAGTGGCGTGTGGAGGTTCGTCGGAATCTTCGTGATGATCTCGTAGCCAACGAAGGCCGACAGAACGAACAACGTCAGGTTCTGGACGAGCGTCATCGGCGCTCACTCCTCATCGTCGGCCCCCGTCTCGGTCCCATCATCGCCTTCCTCGTGTGGTCGTCGGATCGTGCCATCGTGTGTGAGTAGTGTCGAGTCGATAATCTCGTCGCTCGTGTCGATACTCAGCGTGTCGTCCGTAAGTATGTGATCCAGAAAGTTATAGAGGTTGTTTGCGAACAGTTGGCTCGCCGTCCCCGGCACCGTCGCCGGGAGGTTCGTCGGACCGAGCACCGTCACGCCCTCGTAGGTAATCGTCTCGTCGGCCACCGTCGGGTCGCAGTTGCCGCCGTCGGCCGCCGCGAGGTCGATGATCACCGAGCCGTCGTCCATGTCGGCGATCATCTCGCCGCTGACGAGTTCCGGCGCCGGCGCGTTGGGAATGGACGCCGTCGTGATGACCACGTCCGACTCCGGAACGACCCGCCCCAGTTCCTTGCGTTGTTGTTCGTAGAACTCCTCGCCCATCTCGACGGCGTACCC
>NZ_JAQCNJ010000091.1 GCF_028275055.1 Haloplanus sp. | reverse complement strand
GAACTGGAGGAGCCGGCCAACGTGTTGATCTTTCCCAACTTGGAGGCGGGCAACATCGGGTACAAACTCCTCCAGCGACTCGGCGGTGCCGACGCCATCGGCCCGATGCTTGTCGGCATGGACAAACCCGTCCACGTTCTCCAACGGGGCGACGAGGTGAAAGACATCGTCAACCTCGCGGGCGTGGCCGTCGTCGACGCGCAGGAACACGACGACGCGTAGGCCGGTTGCGCCTGCGGGTCAGTCGCCGGCGCGGCGTTCGGTCCGTGACGGCGGTGGAACCTCGCCTCCGGTGGTGTCGGTGCAGCCGGTACGTCCCGACCGTGCCTTGTCCTCAAGCGCGGGGATCACACACCGGTCGCTTCTGCGGTTGACGTGTGCGTACTGTTCGGGTGCGTTCGCGAGCGGGTGCGCCGGGTTGGCACGGCCGTCGATACGGGCTGCCCGGAGTTCGTCGAAGTCGCCGATGCGGGCGCGAATCCCCCGCCAGTGGTACTCGCTTTGCGACGGGACACACACCGAACGTGTCCGCTCCCACTCCGGATCGGCGGCGAGGACCGCGTGGTTGACGTTCGCCGCGAGGTCGTCGTGGTCGACCAGAACGCCGACCCGTGACCCCGGCGGCGCTCTGGCAGCGAGAACATCCAGTCCGAGATGGAGTGCCCGATACTCCGCGACGTTGTTGTCCGGTGGGGCGTCGGCGAGCGCGAGGCGGGCGACGCGCGTGCCGTCGTGTGCCTCGATGACCGCCCCCAGTCCGCCGCCGTCGACCCGGTAGGAGCCGTCGGTGGCGACGTAGAAGTGTCGGTGGTGCGTACGCGGCGGGTGCGCGATGTGCGGTGTGGGCGAGTCGTCGAACAGGTCACGGAGCTTCGAACGGCCGTGAACGGCCATATCGGTTGTTTGGGTGCAGGGTACTTAAACGTACGGCGGGGGCGGCGCCGCGTGGCCCCGCCGTGATCGAACTCGACGGCCGGCCGCCGATCAGTCGTCGGAGACCACTCCCGCGTCGCCGGGTGCCGACGTGTCGATCGATCCCTCGACGCGCCGGTGGGGGTACGGGATGGAGATGCCCGCCGCCTCAAAGCGGTCTGTGACGTCCTTGACGAACCGGCCCCGGATCCCGAGAACGTCGGAGTCACCGGGGTCGCGGATCCAGATTCGGCTCTGTAGATCGAACGACGACTCGCTGATCTCCATCAGTATGACCGACGGTTCCGGCTCGTCGAGGATCTCGTCCTCGGCGTGGGCGGCGTCAATGACGTGGCGCATCGCCTCGTCGATGTCGTCGCCGAATCCGATCCGGAACGTGAACTTGAGCCGTAGTGTCCGGTTCGTGTCGTAGTTTTTGATCACGTCGTCGGTCATCTGCGAGTTGGGGACGGTCAGGTGTTCGTTGTCGAACGTCCGGACGCGAGTCACCCGAAGGCCGATATCCTCAACGAAGCCTGAGTTCCCGCTCCACTCGATCCAGTCGCCGGTCCGGAACGGTCGGTCGGTGTAGACGAAGACACCGGCGACAACGTTCTTGATCACGTCCTGTAACGCGAAGCCGACCGCGAGCGTTGCGGCCGCCCCGACGGTCGACAAAGCGATCAGGATGTTCCCGTACCCCGCGAGCGCGAAGCCGAGACCGACACCCACCACGATGACCGCCGCGTAGCCGAGCACCCGAACCGGCTTCCGTGCGTGATCGTCGACGCCACGATGGCGGAGGATATCGTCGAGAACGGGGATGGCGAGGCGTGCGCCGGCGACGTAGAGGAGGACCGACACCACCACGAACACGACTCCGGACCCGGCCGCACTCGCCAAGGACCGAGGAACCCCGAGGTCGGCGAGATACTCGCCGATGAACCCGATCCTGCCGCCCGCCGCTTGGAGAACGGGGTCGCTCATACCGACCCACCCACCCACGGCACGGTCGGTTGCGGTTCGACACCCGTCGGGACGCCGGATCGTGTCACGGAACCCATACCTGATCATGTGGCGCACGCGGGTAATCGGTGGCGACGCGGCGGATCCACAACATCCACCCGGGCGACGACTCTCCACGCGCCCCTAGCTCCGACTCCCCAGGATCCGATCGAACGGACGTGGCGGCGGACACACCGGACGACGAGGTGAACGACGCGTTCGGCCGGTCGGCACGTGGCGGCTTCAACCGGGCCCCGGTCGACGACCGACCGCTTGTGGGGAGCATCGCCGAACGTGTCGTGTGTCGTTTGCGACGACCGGCGTCGGGCCGAACCGTAACGTTGAGTGCGTCGCCGGCCCGACGGAAGCCGTGAGCCGGTATCGGAACCTTGCGCTCTTTCTGGTTCTCGCGGCCGTCTGGGGCTCCGCGTTCATGGCGATCAAGGCGGGACTGAACTTTTTTCCACCGGTGCTTTTCGCGGCGATTCGGTACGACGTGGCGGGACTGGTTATGCTCGCCTACGCGGCCCGGGTCGTCGACGACCCCGTTCCGCGGGGCCGTGGCCAGTGGGCGCTCGTCGCCGTCGGTGCGGCGCTCCTGATCGCCGGTTATCACGTCCTGTTGTTCGTCGGGGAGACCGACCCCGCGGTGACCAGCGCGGCCGCGGCCGTTATCGTCAGCCTCAGTCCCGTACTGACGACGGCGTTTGCCCGTGCGTTTCTCCCCGACGAGCGCCTGACGGTCGTCGGCGTCGCCGGCCTCCTGTGCGGGTTGGCGGGCGTGGCCGTTCTCGCACGGCCGGGGCCGGGCGCGTTGCTGACCGAAGGTGTCGTCGCGAAACTGCTGGTGTTCGGTGCGGCGGCGGCCTTCGCGCTCGGGTCGGTGCTGACTCGGCGCATCGACGCTGACCTGCCGATCGAAACGATGGAAGCGTGGTCGATGATCGGCGGCGCGCTCCTGATGCACGGGGTTGCCCTCGCCGTCGGCGAATCGTTTTCCGACGTCACCCTCTCCGTCGACGGACTGCTCGCGCTCGCGTACCTCTCGCTCGTGGCCAGCGCGATCGGATTTCTCATCTACTTCGACCTACTCGAACGTCTCGGTGCCGTCGAGATCAACCTCGTTTCTTACGTCGCGCCGGTTTTTGCGGCGCTTGCGGGGTGGCTCATTCTCGACGAACGCCTCTCGCCTGCGACCGCCGGTGGCTTCGTGCTCATCGTTCTCGGGTTCGTTTTCGTCAAGCGACGGGCGATCCGGCAGGGACTGCCCGTTCTCCGCGCGGCGGCTGCGAGCCGAGGCGGGACCGACGACGCAGACGAGTGAGCCGTTTCATACGTCCACGTCGCTGGTCGTGAACGCGCCCTCGTCGGTTTCGGGGGTGTACCCCTCGACCGCCGAGAGCACGATGTTGAGTACGGTGTCGGCGTCCCACCGTGCCGTGTTCAAAGCGAGGTCGTAAAAGGACCGATCCTCGAGGTCGATGTCGTAGTAGCTCTCGTAGCGTCCGGCCTCGCTCACCTCGCGGACGCGCATCAGCGCACCGACCTCCTCCTGATCGCTGAGCTGTTTGAGACCGCCGATGTCCTCCGGCGTGCGCTCCTCCGGGCGTTCGATCACGTAGTTCACCTCGTGATCGCTGAGTCGCTCGATCCGTGCCTCCTCGGGCGCATCGAGCCAGATGCGAAGGTCGGCACGGTTGCCTGCTAGCCACCCCGCGAGCCGCGATTCGAGAATGAACGCCTTGTTCGCGGCGCCCCACTCCTCGGCGATTCGGCGCAGGCGCCGGTCGAGTGCCCGGTCGATCTCGTCGTTCTCCTCGGCCTTGGCGATGAGCTGTTGGAGCGAAAGATCACGCTCGTCGGCGAGCTCCCGGAAGATGTCGCCGCCGATGACGTACCCGCAGTCCAGTGCCTCGGCGAGTCCCTCGGTGAGCGTCGTTGCACCACACCCCGGCGGCCCGGAGACGGTGATAAACAGGTTGCTGTCGACTTGCCGCTCCGTGGTGGCGCTTGAGTTCGACATAAACGTTCGTCACTCCATACGCGTCACCGCTGTTAAGAGGACACCGGTTCGCGGTCGGGCCGTCGGACGGTGAGTTTGGTTCACTTCGAGGCAATTGAATAAAAAATTCAAAAATGTCTATAAAACGTTAAAAAGCCACAAAGACCGAGAAGGCACACCACCGTGACCGCACGCGACTTGGATGAAAACCCCCGAAATGACGGCAACGCTTGTCGGGGTATATGACCGTGGAACCGTTGGTGTACGATGAGGTGTCCCCGATGTCGAACTCGTCCCCGACCGCCCCGATGGATCGATTCCCACGCTTGACCGAACTCGCCAACGCGGAGTCCGTCCGCCGGCGTCTTGCCGTCGTCGCCGCACCCCTCCGTTTTATCGCGTTTTGGGCCGCCGTCGCGCTCCCCTTTCTCTACGTGCCTCTCCTCGCCGGTGGTCTCGAAGGTCAACAGGCATTCGTCTTCGTCAGCCTCCTTGCGGCGAACGCCGCGGCCCTCGTTGTCGGCCACGAGTATGGCCGGTAGTCGCCCGACAGAACGAAAGCGCAATCAATTATGTGATTGGGGCACGAGCGGTATGATATGCTCGGGATCACACAGCGCAGTCTTATCGGGCTCGTCCTTCTCGTCGCGGGAACGGTCGCCTTTCTCCCGGCCGTCTTCCCCGGGACGAGTCTCACCATCGACCTGTTGCCCGTCGTCGCGACGGCGCTGCTGACCATCGGCACCTATCTTATCGGTACCGACGTCGAGGGATACCCGGCCTGATCGCCGCGGTCACTCGCGCCCGCCCCAAAGCAGTTTTTCGGGGAGCCGGACCCGTACGTCACGGTCGAGCGTCACCTGACAGGAGAGGCGTGGATACCCCCAGCGCGCCGCGAGGGCGTCGTGCCAGTTTTCCGGGGCCGGCCCGTCGTCGAGCCGGACGCCACAGGTAGCACACAGCCCTCGCCCGCCGCAGTTCACTCGCTCGGTGAGCCGCGTGTACGGCGAGTGGCCGGCGTCGCGGAGTACGTCTCGGAGCGTCGCCCCCTCCGGAGCAACGAGCACCGCCGGTTCGGTTCCATCGGGCTCCGAGGACCGTGGCTCCTCGCGGTCCTCCACGTGGACGTACACGACGCCACAGTGGTCCGCGCTCTTTGTCCGTGATGGCTCGCTCATGGCACTGCCTTGGCGACCATCGGACGCGGGTAGTCGATGCCGAGGTCGGCCCCGTGTGCCGCCAGTTCGTCTGCGCTTGCACGCCACGGTTCGTGGGCATGGCCGTGCGAGAGCCCGTCGAGTTCCGGAAGCCAGCGCCGAACGTATGCCGCTTCGGGGTCGTACCGTCTCGCCTGCCTGGGCACGTCGAACGACCGGTTCCGCGAGTCGTCGCCCACGCCGGCGACGTACGCCCAGTTACTGTAGTTCGATGCCGGGTCGTAGTCGGCCAACTGCGTCTCGACATACGCCCCGCCCCGCCGCCAGTCGATCCGGAGGTCGTTTGCGAGAAACGACGCCGCGCCGCCGAAGGCGACGGTGCCGTACCGGCGGGGATCGAAAACGTACACCGGGCGAAGCCGGTCGGCATCCGCCGCGGCGACGAGCGCCGGACTGGCGTGGAGGCGGCGGTCGCGACAAGGCCACAGGAGCGCGGTCTCGGTAGTGGAGGCCATCGCACGAGATACCGGCCCCAGTCACATCAAACCGCGGCGTGGCTCAGCGGTAGCGTTGCGATAAGGAACGAGGCGGTCGAAGGTTTGAGTGGATTATGCTCTCGTTCGACCGCCTCAGCGGCGATAGCGGTTGCATCGAGTTAGAATTTCTGGAGCGAGAGGCGACACCCGAGCCAGCGATGAAGCTCGGTATCCGACTCCATTTGGCTGAATTATCACTTTCGGATACCGTCTCGATTCTTGAAAGATTGGGTGTCGATCGACATCGAAGCACCGTGCATCGATGGGTACAGAAGGCCGATTTACAGCCGACAGACGGTGCTGACCCGAATCACGTTGCGGTCGATGAAACCGTGATTCAACTGAATGATGAGCGGTATTGGCTGTACGCTGCTGTCGACCCCGATACCAACCGCCTGCTCCACGTTCGGCTCTATCCGACGAGAACCACCGCGATCACCTCGATGTTTCTCTCTGAACTCCGTGAGAAACATCGAGTCGGCGATGCAACTTTCCTCGTCGATGGCGCACCGTGGTTGCAGGCGGCCTGTCACCGACACGGGCTACGATTCCAGCATGTTACACATGGGAATCGGAATGCCGTTGAACGTGTCTTCCGAGAAGTAAAACGACGAACTAACCAATTCTCAAATACGTTTAGCCACGTCGAACCGAGTACCGCTGAAAATTGGTTACAAGCGTTCGCCTTCGTATGGAACCAGCTTATCTAGACACTACCGGCTCAGCGGCGTTTCTCCCGGAACCGCGTGCCGAGCGTGAACGCACCGAGAAGGACGATGAGCGTCTCGAACCCCGAGCGGACGACCGGGAAGATCCGTTCGACGGTTTCGGGTTCGTCACCCCGCGATGGGTCGACGCCCGTCCAGTAGTGGGTGTTCTCGGTCGTCGACGGCTCCGGATCCGGACTCGACTCCGGCGGCGGCGACAGGTCGACAAACGTCTGGACGACTCCCCGCTGGTTCGACAACAGGAGTTCGCCGTCGACGGTCAGAAACCGGTCGTACACCGGGTAGAAGACGTTCACACCGTTGGTCATCAGGTCGGGGAGAACCCCCCCGAACAACAACGCCGCGACGGCGACCCACGAGACGTGGACGCCACGCCCACCCAACCGGTCACGGAGCCACGACACGTTCCGGACCCGGGTGTCGTATGCGAGTAGCGCGCCGGCGACGAACGGGAGGAGTAGCGTGTGCAACAGCGCCCGGTGTGCACCCTGGAGGTAGAGTCCGGCGAAGGTGTCGAGATCCGGAAGCGCGGTCGCGGCGAGAACGACGACGACCGACCGCCGGTCGAACTCGTCGCCCAGTAGGGCGGCCGCGACGACGCCGCCGATGGCGAGGTGGACGACGGTCGATGGCATAGGTAACCCTTGCGCGTCAGCGGCTTGAATCCACGGGCGGCCGGGCGATGGTGACCGACCCCAGCGAGGAGAATCGGGCTTCGACGGTGTCGCCCGGTTCGAACGGCACCAGCGGCGTAAGCGAACCGGTGGAGACGAGATCACCGGCGGTCAGTCGCTCGCCCCGATCGGCGAGCGCACCGGCCAGCCACGCCACCACCCGGAACGGGCCACCCATCACGTCGGCACCGACACCCGTGGCTACCCGCTCGCCGTTCCGACGGACAACGACGCCTTCGAGCGAGCGATCGCCCCCGGCCGGGTTCCCGATCCCGTCGCCGTGGACGACCCGCGCGGCGAGAACGCCGTCCGCGACGACGCTCCCCGCCTCGACCGCCCACTCCCGGATCCGCGAGTCGACCACCTCGATGGCGGGCACGACCGCCGACGTCGCCGCGAGGGCGTCCACGGGCGTTACCGGCGGATCGAGTGGCTCGTCCAACCGGATGGCCAGTTCCGGTTCGGCCTTCGGGTCGATCAGGTCGGTGTCGTCGAGTCGCCCTTCCGGACGGACGGTGTCGGCGAGGAGCGGGCCGTAAGCGGGGTCGTCGACGCCGAGGTCCGTCCGGATCGCCTCCGAGGTGAACCCGACCTTGTACCCCACCGGCGGCCCCTCCTCGGCGGTGCGGCGGTCGGTCACCGCCCGCTGGACCGCGTAGCCGTCGTCGACGGTCAGTGTCGTCTCGGGCGGAGCGATCCCTTCGCCGGTCCGGTGGGCGTCGTACAGTCGGTCGGCGAGTCGGTCGACCGCCGCCTCGTCGATGGTCCGTGTCACGGGTCACCGGTCGTCGCGTCGTGGCTAAGTTCCGTCGGATCGGGCCGGCTTCTCACATCCCCCGTTCCGGTAGTCTTTTGCGCTCACCGGCCGGGATTGGTGTATGGTGTGGTCTCATGGCTGGTGGCGACCCGATGAGTGACGAGCCACGCGACGACCTCGCCAGACGGATCGCGGGTGAGATAACGCTCAGTTCCAACCCCGGCGCGACGCTCCGGAAGTGGCGAACCGACTTCGACGTCTCACAGACGAAACTCGCCGACCGGCTGGACGTCTCATCATCGGTCATCTCCGACTACGAGAGCGGGCGACGGGAGAGCCCGGGTATCGGCGTCGTCAGCCGCATCGTCCGGGCGTTGCTCGACATCGACGAGGCCCGCGGCGGCGGCCGGATCCGCCAGTACGCCCGCGTCATCTCCGCCGGGTTCGAGAGCGACATCGTCCACGATCTCCGGGAGTATCCGACCTCGGTCCCGATCGGACGCCTCTACGAGGCGCTCGACGCGACGGAGGTGCGGGCCGGCGACCGCGACCACGTCAGCGGGCACACGGTGATCAACAGCATCGAGGCGATCACCCGCCTGCCCAGCGAGGAGTTCTACCGCCTCTACGGCCAGAGTACGAACCGTGCGCTCGTCTTTACCGGTGTGACCCGCGGCGAGTCGCCGCTGGTGGCGCTCCGTGTCGTGACTCCCACGCCGAACGCCGTGATCCTCCATGGCGTCGACGAGGAGGACCTTTGGAGCCACGCGACCGATCTCGCGGCCGTCGACGGGTTCGCCCTCGCCGTCTCGACATGCGATCTGGACACCGCGCTCGCGGAACTCCGGGAACTGCCGTAGACGACTCTACTCCACGTACTCGTATGTCCGCTCGTTCATCCGTCCCCACCCGGTGAAGACGAACTCGCCGCTCGGAACGGTGAACTCCTCGAGTTCCCGTTCTTTCTCGTGGTTGTGTGCGTCGTGGACCCGCCCGTACTCCTCGAAACTCAGGTCGTAGCGCCGGGAGAGCTGTTCTTTGAAATCGAGCGCCTCGATCTCCTCGCGCCAGCCGTCGGCGACGGTTTCGGCGTGCATCTCCGCCTGTGCGCCGGAGCCATAGGAGCCGACGAGGAGTCGCTCGCCGGAGAGCGCCCGCCCCGTCTCCGCGGCGGTCTTGAGCGCGCTCGCGCGGGCGACGTGAACCGATCCGGTGTACCAGTTCCCCACCTTCCGCGAGAACGTGAGCGTCGGATCGATGGTCCGATTGTACCACGTCTCGTACCTGTCAGTTTCTTTTAACAGGTCCATATACTCCCGGATGGCGTCCTCATATGCGTCCCAGTCTTCGTAGTCGTCCTGACGGGGCTGGCGGCCGATCTCTCCTTCGAGGTCGTCCTCGATGTCGGTGTTACGGGTCATATGCCTGAATCCGAGCAGTGCGGCCTTCCGGACCATCCCCGGGAACGGCGTGTGGAACGGGATGTACGCGAAGCCGTCGGGATGGGTTCGGCCCGCGACGGTTTCGAAGTCCTCGAGCGCTTCTCGCATCCGTGCGAGATACACCTTCACCGACCGCTTGCCGTCGACGCTCGGGAACTGCTGGTTCGGCTTGAGAAAGTCCGTCTCGTCGGCGCTGCCGTACCCCTGCTCGGTCGAAATCTCGACCAGCGATGGCTCCTCGTCGACGAGCATCGCCACCGCACCCGCGCCCTGTGTGGCCTCGCCGGGATCACCGCGGGCGTACAACGCGGTGTCGGTCGCAATCACGAGCGCCGCCCGCCCACGGTTTCGCCCCGCCCTGATCCAGTTGTACGCGTCGTCGACGCTCTGGGTGGCCGCGACGCAGGCGAACTTGCGTTCGCCCTTGTTGGCGTGGTGGAAGTCGCCGTCGTACACGTCCTCCAGACAGCCCGCGATGTACGTCGAAACGGGCTTTGAGTTGTCGAACGCGCTCTCGGTCGCCACGTCGATGCGGCCGATGTCGTCGGGAACCAACCCCTTCCGATCCATCAGCCGTTTCGCCGCGTTCGCCCCCATCGTGACGATGTCCTCGTAGGTGTCCGGGAACGATGACGCCTCGAGTCCCAGCCCCTTGGTGTACTTTTTTGGATCCTCCTCCTTGGCCGGCGCAAACGTCTCGGCCAAGTCGAGTTTGAGCTTCCCCGTCCGGATCTCGATCGCGTCGATGCCGACGGCGGTCATACCACGGGATTGCGGGAGCCACTATATGTTCCTGTCGATGCGAGGTACGTCGTGTGTCGAACTCCGGCTCCGCAGAGCCGGGGTCGTGTTCGACGGTCCATGGACCGGCAACACCGCGACGACGGCGTCGGTGTGGTGAGCACGCCCGGTACTCCACCTCTCGCCGGCGTCCGAACACCGCGTCCGGCAACCGACGACGAAACCGATCCGTACTCAGGCGATGACCACCTCGTCGAACACGTTTCCGGCACTCTCGGTTTCGAAGCCGATGCCCCCGTCGTCGTACGTGCTGTCGGCCAGCGTCACCGACGATACCTGCGTTCCTTTGCTGCCGTCGTTGTTCCGTTCGGACGCGGTGGCGACGATGTCGCCGCCGGTTCGCCACTCGATTTCGATCACGTACTCCGTGCCCTGTTGGATCGTCCCGGTCCCGGACGCGCTCTTGCCGGTCCCTCGCTTGTCCAGCCTGAGCGGTTCCCCGGCGTTCAACACGAGTTGGTAACCGCGGCCGCCGCTGTCGTCGAGTCCGAACTGGAATCGGCCGGCGTTCCCCTGCCGGCTCTCGTACTCGAACCGGATGGTGTCGCCCCGCGTTGGGTAGTTGTCGAGTCCGTCCCCGACGTTCGAGACGATCCGCCCTTCCGCCTCGGAGCGGAGTTGCTGGGTATCGACCCCGAACACGCCCGTGTCACCGGTGTACTCGTCTAGATTCCCATCCTCGAACGTATCGATGGCGGTGGTCGTGTCGGCGTTGCCACCGCCGCCCGAAACCACCTGCACGTCGATTCGCACCGATTCCGGGCTCTCGCCGTCGAAATCCGGGCGATCCGCCGGCGTGTCGAAGGTGAAATTGAGCCGATCGGTCCGCGAGGACCCGGCGATCGACTCCGGGGCGTCGTACTCGTAGGCGACCCGTCCGTTGCCGTCCGAGACGGGGTTCCGTCCGCCGGGCCGGATCGACCCCTCGCCGTCGACACTGGCGTCGACGGTCACGCCGGAGACGGGGTTGTTGTACCCGTCCCGGACCTCCAAGACGACCCGGCGGGTGCCGCCCGTGTCGACGTTGGTTGCGCCGTCGACGACCGTCAGATACCGTTCGGTCGTGTCGGTGATGTCGGTCCCGACGCCGACCTTCGCCATCCGCAGGCGATAGGTGCGGTTCGAGACGAGGTCTACGGTCAGCGTGCCGCCGGTGACCGTTACGCCGCTTTCGTTGCCCGCGATCCGTCCGCCGTTACGCTCGTACTGATCCTCGAGCAGGCCGCGCCACTCCTCCTCGGAGAGTTCCGTGTCGGTTTCGATGGCCATATCGGTGCCGGTGACCGCGACGGTTCTGTCGCTCGCGCTGACGGGCGTCGGATCGACCGACACCGCCGTTCCGCTCCGTGCCAGCGACCCGTTCAGCGTGACGACGTAGATCAGATTTCCTTCGAGGAGACGCTGACCGGTCACCGCCCGGTCGCTCCCGTCGTCGAACTCGTTGTGGAGAACTGTGTTGTCGTAGACGGTCCGTGGCGCGCTCCGGTAGACGTTGTAGTTGGGGGCGTAGGCCAGTTGCCGGGCCGTGTACGAGCGATCCGTTCCGTTCCAGTAGTCGGCCGTCTCGCCGTCGACCGCGGTGGCGTTTACTAGTGTCACCTCGCCGCTTGAATCGGTGGTGAGGCGCCCGGTGGACGGTGGCGGGTTCACCGCGACGATACGGGTCGGGTAGCGCGTCCCGAGTGGTACCGTGGTCGGGCTAGTACGTCCGGCCGCCGCCGTCTGCAGAATCCCGTTTCGCACGTCCTGGAGGCTCGACTGTACCTGCTGGTTGTGCTCGAACTCGACGCGTTCGCTCTGGTTCGGGACGACCACCGACTGGTAGAGGGCCAATCCGATAACGAGAAACCCGAGCAACAGAACGGCGCCTATCTGGATCGCGACGGCCCGCCGGTCGTCCCGAAGTCGCATGGTCGCGTTTCGAAACGGGTATATAAATCCATTCCGGCCGGAAAATCAGTTCTGATCCCCGTCTGCTTCTTCCTCTTCGACGACTTCGGGGTCGCTCATCGCGCTCTGGAGGCTATCGAGGCCGTTGACCCACTCCGAGACGAGACCGTAGTCGAGGTCCTCGACCACCGCGATGTCGAGTTCGTCGCCGTCGATGATTCGTGTGCCCGCCTGCACGAGGTAGCCGAGTGCGGCGTCGAGGTCCTCGTTTGCCTCGGCGTCCGCGGCGGCGTGGATGTACTCCTCGATGGTCCCCTCCTCTGCCACGCCGGCGGAGATGTACTCCTCGGCAGCATAAAAGACACAGACCAGACTCGTCTGGACGCCGTCGATCAACATCCGCTTTTCCTCGTCTTCCAACTCCACGTCGTCGAGAACGATATCTCGCACGTCGGTCAGCTCCGCGATGGCCTCCTCGGCGTCCAGTGGCCCGTCCTCGTGAGCGTTGACGATCTTTGCGACGGCGATGGCGGCGTCGTCCTGCAGGTTGAGCAGGAGTCGAGCCGAGTCCTCGTTCTCCGGATCGAGGTCCTCCTCGGCCACGCGGCCGATCCAGTTCTGCCAGCGATCTTTGGTGTAAAACGTGTCCTCCACGTCGGTCATACCCGAATCGAACGTTCGTGGACTCAAAGACCTTTCCTATCGCCCGCCGAGTACCCCCCGAGACGCCGGCAGCCGGGCGTTCCGGGCCGGATATCCGGCGTTTGGCGACGTTTTCCCGCCGGTCACGTAGTCAGCGTCGCCTCGGTGTCGATGCCGTAGACGTGGGCCGGTGTCTCGACGTGTGCCCGGCGCATCGCGTCGTCGTACCCCTCCTCCAACAGCCAGCGGACGCGCCGCGGCACCGTCTTTGGCCCCATCACTGCGCCGGGTCGGTCGGGGTCGTCCACGAAATCCGTCTCCATCAGAAACGGGGTGTCCGTCTCGCAGACTTCCCGCAACCACTCTTTGCGACACATGACACTCGGCGTTGGCCCCGCGAGCGCCGGCCCGGCGTAGTGTTTCACGACACGATGGGCTGGCAGTCCCCGCTTTTCAGCCCACGACGCCACCTCTGTGAGGTCCTCGCTGGCCTCGGTGTGTAACTGGACCGCACAGCCGAGGTCGGCCCCCAATCCGAGTGCGTGCCGGAGCACGGCGTTCGAGGCGTCCCACACCGCGTCGGACACGTCGTAGTGGGGCCGACCGGATTTGAGTGCGAGCGCCCGTCCCTCCTCGACGTAGTCGGCCGCCGCGTCAAGCCCCGCACACATCAGGTCACGCGCGTCGTCGGGCGAGACCCCACGCTCGTCGACCAGTCGTGAGATCAGGCCGGGGTGGACCCCGAGAACGGGCCACGCCCGACCGGGAAGCAGGTCGTCCGCGTCCGCGACGATATCGAGCGTCCGGTCGAAGACGGCCCGGAACTCCTCGCCCGTCTCGGCCTCTACGTCGAGATGCCACGACGGCTTGTTCACCACCAGCAGGTGTGTCCCGCCGAGCCGCCGGAAGTCACGGACCGCCTCCAGCCCCCGGCCGGCGTCCGGGTCCAGATGAAGATGGTCGTCGAGCACCGGCGTGTCGAGGTTCTCCATACCGGGCGTGGTCGGCCGGCGGATAAAAATTCACTCCCGCAGAGGCCATTCGACTCAGTTCGTTTGTCTCATCTCCTCGCCGTCGTCCCGTCCGTTTCACTCGCGGGACTCCCCGAGCGTGACGTTCTCGCCGGCCGCGTTCCGCAGGCCGTCGGACCGTCCGTGGGTCCCCGGCGCGATGGCGAGCGTCCGGAGCCCCGCGGCGTTTGCCGCCTCGACCGCGGGTTTGAAATCCGCGTCCCGGGATGCGACGGCGACCACGTCCGCCCGACCGGAGACGGCAAACCGGGTGAGATCGACCGCGAGTTTCACGTCGACGTCGCCGCTGGTGGTCACCACCTCGAATCCACGGGCCTCGGCGGCTTGGATCAACTGCGGGGTGGCGTGTTCGTCGACGTAGAGGCGTGTCGTGGCCGGCCGTCCGGCCGCGCTCGCGGCCTCGCGCACCTCATCCAGATCCACGTCGAACTCTTCGCGGAGCACGTTCGGGCCGTCGACAAACAGCGCAACCCGTGGTTCCCCCTCCCCGCCGGTGTCGTCGCCGTTCGACCGCCCGAACAGATCCATAACGGTTCTTGCTTTCTGGTGGGGATATACGTCTCGATCGACGCTCCGGCTGGCCCACGCCGGGTGCCGCCGCCCGCCATCTTCATGACGCTTGGCGACCCAGACCGGGGCGATGACCACGACCCCGGTTCCGCCGGTCGAAGTCGACGGCGACGCCGAGGAGTTGGACGACACGCTCTCGGCGTCTGGCGGGGCTGTCGCGGTCGTCGCTGACCCGTTTTGCGACCGCGATGCGGTGCTCGACCACGCCCGGTCCACCCTCGGTGCGACGAGGGTTCGGCTGGAACCGGCGGCCGAGGCAGGGTCGGTTCCGGCGTTCGCCGACGGTCCGGTCGTCGCCGACGACTGCCACCACCTCTACGCCCGGCGCGTCGGCGGATTCGACCCGCTCGATGAGCTTCTCGACCGCCTCGCGTCCGCGTCGTGTCGGGTCGTCACCTCGTGGAACCGGTACAGTTGGAACTACCTGAGCGCGGTCCGTGACCTTGACGACGCCTTTCGGTACGTCGTCACGCTGCCGCCGTTGTCGGCCGAACGGATCGCGACGACGATCCGCCGCCGGCACGGAACCCTCCCGGCGTTCGCGGAGTCGCCTGGCCGGGGTTCCTCCCCGGTCACGGCGGCCACCTACGAGATTCCGCTCCCGCGACGTGGCCCGGTGTCGGTCCGCCTTCCGATCGTCGATGTCGACTACGTGACCGCGTGGCTCGGCAACCGGGATCGGCCGGCCCCCGAGGAACTCGTTTTCCAGCGCCTCACCCGTCTCTCGAACGGGAATCCGGGCGTCGCGACGGCCGTCTGGGACGCCTGCGTCGATGGCGATGTGGTCACACCCGCCGACCTCGACCTCCCGGTCGAGCGGACGGATCCCGGTGACGACGCCGCGGCCGTTCTCGGCGTCGTCGTCGCAAACGAGTCGGTCACGCGCGAGGAACTGCGTGCCGTCGTCCCGGACGCGTCGCTAGATCGAGCGCTGGGAGCGCTCGTCGACCGTGGATTCGTCGGGACGGGCGATCCGGTGACGTTGTCGCCCGACGGCCTGCCCGGTGCCATCGCGGTTCTCGACCGGAGGCGATGGCTGTGGTGACGGCCGACGCCGTGGGCGGCCTCCGAATCGACGCCGGAACGCTCGTGGGTGCACTCGCTATCGTCGTCGTCGCGTACCTGCTCGCCCGGGCCGCGCGGGTCGTTCTCTCGGCGCTCGCCGACCGAGCCACGGATCGAGGCCCGGTTATCAGGCTGGCGATCCCTATGACGAAGTTTCTGATCTACGGGGCCGCCATCTACTCGATACTCGGCCCGCTCTTTCGCCTCTCACAGGCGCAGGCGCTCGCCTTTTCGGGTGTCCTCGGCGCGGCGCTCGGGTTCGGGTTGAAGGATCTGTTCGCGAATCTCCTCGGCGGACTGGTCATCGCACTCGAAACGCCGTACCAGGTCGGCGACCGGATCGAGGTCGGCGACCACTACGGCGAGGTCGTCGACGTGGGTGTCCGAGCGACGCGTCTGCGGACCCCCGAGGACGATCTGGTCGCGGTGCCGAACTACCTCGCGATAACCGGTCCCGTCGCCAACGCCAACGCCGGTGACTCGGAGATGCTGGTGGTAACGGAACTGTTCGTCACACCGGACGCCGACATCGCCCGCGCCAGCGCCGTTGTCGAGGAGGCGGTCCTCACCTCGCGTCACCTCGCGACCGACAGACCGGTAACGGTGCTTGTCGAGGCCGAGCCGCGGTACCGGACGATCCGGGCAAAGGCCTACGTCAACGACCTCAGCGCGGAGTTTGCCTTCGGATCGGACGTTACCCGCCGGGCGTTACGAGCGTTCGAGGCCGAAGGGATCCCCACACCATCGCCGCAGATACTCGACGAGGCTGAGCGTCGGTGAGCCTCGTACCGCCGACCCCGGTCTGGCCGGCAGGAGCCGGTGTAACGGGAACGTCGGCCTCGCTACCTTTCGTCTCCGGGTCATCACCGATTCGACCCGGGACCGCACCCGGTCGGGTCGTCGGGACCGGTCCGCGTGGGCGGCCGGTGTCGACAACGGAACGCTGGTCGTCGGTTCCGGGAGCAACACGACCCGCGATCCGAGCCGGCGTCTCCGGTCCGATCCGATTGCCCGGGCCGCAACCCGACGCCCCGATCACGATCGACACGCGAGTCGCTTTCGGCCCGATATCCGCAGCCGCCTCCGACTCGGCCACCCGCCGGCCACGCCGTCCGGCCACCTCGGCCCCGTCACGCCGGGGCCGACCGGCGTCGCAGGGTCACCCGTGGCTGATCCCGAGGCTGTCGAACTGCTCGTCGATCCGTTCTTCCAGCGTCGCCCAGTCGATCGGCGGTTCGACCGCGTCGAGTTCGGCCGCAAAGCGGTCGACCTCGGCGGCGACCGCGTCGTATTTTTCTTCGAAGCCGGCGATGGCGTCGGTCGCGTCGCCGATACGCCCCTCGAACGACGCGTGGCGGTCGGCGAGGGCGTCGAGGCGGTCGGTCAGCGCAGCCAGCGCCGCCCCGTGATCGCCCTCGCACCGCTCCACCCACCGACCGAGTTCGTCGACGTCGGCTTTGAGTTCCTCGAATACGACGGCGACAAGCAGATGAAGGTGTCGCGCCGTAAGCCAGGCGTCGAACGGTCGAAAGCCAGTCGGCGGATCGGCCGCGTGCGCCTCGACGTTGGTGAGCAGGCGGTCGGTGTTGTCGAGGTACCGTTCCACCGTGTCGAGTTCGTCGTCGAAATCGTCGAGGCGGACGGCCGGGTCGGTGAGCCACGACTCGAGGTCGTCGAGGGCCTCCTCGATGTGACCCAGTTCGTGGGCGATGCCGTGGAGCGTTCTCTTGGACGCCGAAAGGAGACGAGCCGTCTCGTACAACGCCGTGGCCGACGCCGGCGTTCGCGACGCCGTCTCGATTCGGTCGGCGACCGACTCCAGTTCCGTTCGAATCGCGTCGAAGCGCTCGTCGTACTCCTCGAACCGGACGCGCACGTGATCGAAGTCGCGTTCGACCGGACCGAGCGACGTACGATACTCGTCGAGACGATTCTCGAACCGTTCGGTTCGCTCCGTCACCGACCGACGACGGTCGGTGCAGTCGTCGTACCACGCCTCGAACGCCGCGATATCGACGGACCCGTCCACCGTTCGGGCGTCGATCTCGTCCAGAACGTTCTCGTCGACGTCGATCGACGACCCGTGGAGCCGGTCGCGGAGGGTTTCGGCGTCGACGTCGTCGGGTGCGTCGTTCATTCTACGGTACGCCACGAGGGCCGTGGTAATCAGTCCGTGGATGTCGACAGCGGGAACGAGAACGTTCGATATCGCGGTATACGGTTTATCACGCGAGAACGGACACAACTGTTAGGTCCGGAGCCACCGTGTGTCCGGTATGGGCCTACGGAAACCGCCGCTGCACGCGGTTCACGACGGTCGTGCCTCGTTCACCGAGTTCGGCGGGTGGGAGATGCCGGTCGAGTTCGACTCAATCCGGACCGAACACGCGGCCGTCCGCGAAACCGCCGGCATCTTCGACGTCTCGCATATGGGCGAGATCGAGGTGTCGGGCCCCGACGCGATGACGCTGATGGATCGGCTGGTGACCAGCGATGTGACCAACCTCGACCCCGGGGACACGCAGTACGCGTGTATCACCGACGAGGCGGGGATCATTCTCGACGACACGATGGTGTTTCGACTCCCCGACGACGACGGTGCACGATACCTGTTCGTGCCCAACGCCGGCCACGACGCCCGGATGTACGACCGGTGGGTCGACCACCGGGACGAGTGGGGCCTCGACGCGGCGGTCGAAAACACCACACGCGAGTGGGCGATGCTGGCGGTGCAGGGACCGGACGCGCCGGACCTCGCCGCGGCGGCGAGCGACGGAGCGACCCGCGAGGTGAACCGCTTCGAGGCCGGAGTTCTCGAGGTTGCCGGCGTCCGCGCGTTCGCCGCCCGGACGGGGTACACCGGCGAGGACGGCTTCGAATTCCTTTGTCCGTGGGACGACGCGGAGACGGTGTGGTCGGCCTTCGACTGCCGGGCCTGTGGACTCGGGGCGAGAAACACCTTACGTTTGGAGATGGGGTTTCTCCTTTCCGGACAGGACTTCGATTCCGAAGCAGAACCCCGAACGCCGTACGAGGCGGGGGTCGGCTGGGCGGTCGACCTCGGCCGGGAGTTCGTGGGTTGGGACGCTCTCGAAGGCATCGACAGGGAAGGCGTTGCTGAGCGATTCCGTGGGGTCCGGTTGCTCGAACGCGGCGTCCCGCGGAACGGGTACGAGGTGGTCGACGCCGACGGCACCCACGTGGGCCATCTCACCAGCGGGACGATGAGTCCCACACTCGGCGAACCGATCGGGATGGGCTATCTTGCGGCCGAAGCGGCACCTCCGGGCACCTGCGTTCGGGTCGTCGTCCGGGGCGAACCGAAGCGGGCAAACGTAGTGACGCCTCCATTCATCGACACATGAGTTTCGACGTACCCACCGACCGACGGTATCTGGAATCGCACGAGTGGACGACCACGGACGGCGACACCGTCCGCGTCGGCATCACCGACTTCGCACAGGACGAACTCGGGGACGTGGTGTTTGTCGAACTTCCGGACGTAGGCAAGGACGTGGCCAAGGAGACGGAGTTCGGCGTCGTCGAGAGCATCAAGGCCGTCTCGGATCTCATTTCGCCGCTCTCGGGGACCGTTGTCGGCGTCAACGAGGACCTGTTCGACGCACCGGAACTGGTCAACGAGGATCCGTACGGCGAGGGGTGGATGCTCGAGGTCGAACCAAGCGGTGCCGAGGAGTTCGACGACCTGTTGATCGCCGACGAGTACCGGGACCAAACCGGCTAGTGCGCTGAACTGTCGATGTCGCCGATGCGGATCAGTTGATACTCACAGTCGGTACAGGCCCACTTCGTCTTTTCGCCGAGGTGGAGCGTCGTGCTTGCCGTTCGCCAGAATCGGTCGTTCGAGCAGTTCGGGCAGTCGTGATCCATCTCAAGGCCCATACACCTTCTCACTGGTCGGTCGTGTTGAAGATACTGATTCCCGCCCCCGTGAGTAAACTGAAT
>NZ_JAQCNJ010000088.1 GCF_028275055.1 Haloplanus sp. | reverse complement strand
GCAACGAGGGCAGCCGCCCGGTCGGCGTCGAGCGCGAGCGGTTTCTCCGACCAGACGTGTCGGCCCGCACGGAGCGCCTGCTCGGTCACGTCGGCGTGGGCCCCGTGGCTGGTGAGGTTCACGACCAGCGGCGCGTCCGTGGCGTCGAGGGCCGACCCGAGGCTCGTGTACGCCGTCGCGTCAACCGTCTCCGAAAACGATGCGACGCGGTCCGGGTCGAGGTCGCAGACGGCCGCGATCGAGAGGCCCGAGTCGTCGAGGTCGGCGGCGTACTTCCGGGCGACCGCGCCACACCCCACGAACACACACTCCATATTCTTTTTGCGGGCGGCGGCAGTGAAAAGTCCCGCGCCGGTGTGGGGTATAAGCCCCCTGCTCACATCCTGGATGTATGGCACGAGTCGCCGTCCTCCACAACACGCTCGACGGCCGCGGTGGGGCCGACGCCGTCTGCCTCCACGTCTGCGAGGCGCTCCAGTCCGTCCACGACGTGACGCTCATCACCCTCTCGCGGTCGTCGTTGTCCGACCTCAACGACCTGTTCGACACCGCGGCCGCCGTGCGGGTCCACCGACCAACCGGCACGCGCCCCGTCTCACAGGTGTTCGACGCCATTCCCGACCGCTTCGGCCCGGCGCTTGCCCCCCGGAGTGTCCTGCTCCGGGCGGCCTTCAGCCGCCTCGCGGACCGCTTCGACATCGCCGTCAGCACCGCAAACGAGTTCGACCTTCCGGTGCCCTCCCTGCAGTACGTCCATTACCCGCAGTTCAACCGCCGTCACGCCCCGGCAGAGGCGGCGACCCGCCTCGATCCGTTGTGGAGTCGGTTGGCCGGTGTCGGGGACCGGACGCTCCCGGCCAACGCCACCCTTCTCGCCAACTCCGCGTGGACGGCCGACGACGTCAACGCCATCTACGGCCGCCGGCCGACCGTCCGCCATCCGCCGGTCGATCCCCCATCCGACCCTCGACCCTGGGCGGCCCGCGAACCTGGCGCCGTCGTTCTCGGCCGCCTCGCCCCGGATAAGCGACCGCTACGGGCGATCCGAATCGTCGACGGTGTCCGCGAGAAGGGCCACGACCTCCACCTCCACCTCGTCGGGTCGTCGTCACCCATGTACGACGACTACGCCGGTCGGGTCGCGGCCGCGGCCGCTGACCGGCCGTACGTCCACCTCGAACGCGACGCCCCCCGGGAACGCGTCGACCACCTGCTGGAGACCCACCGCTACGGCCTGAACTGCAAGCCGGGCGAACACTTCGGGATGGCCGTCGCGGAGTACGTCGCCGCCGGGATGGTGGCGTTCGCGCCGGACTCGGGTGGGCAACGTGAAGTGCTCGACGGGCGGTCCGACCGCCTGTTCGATTCGACCGCCGACGCCGTCGACACCGTGGCCGCCGCCGTCGACGCGGGCGACGAACCGACCCTTCCCCGGGACCGCTACGCGAGCGAGCGGTTTCACGCGGCCGTCCGGGCCGACGTGGCGGCGGTGTTGTCGCCGTCCGACTCGACGACGGTCCGACCGTGACCGTAATCCGGACGACACCCGACCGCTGGGTCGTCTCCCGACCTGGCATCGGCGTCGACAACGTCCCCCTTGACCTCCCACAGCGCGTGTCTACGCGATGAACGGTTTGGCCACGGTGTTCTCGACCCGTCGATCACATCCTCACACCCCCGTTCGCCACAGAACGCCATCGACGACGTAACCGTGGCCAACGACCGCCCGCCGTTCTATCGGGAGTGACCCTGTTTTGCGTGACCCACGCGGTAATCGAGAGTGCCCCCGAACTGCGGGACGGTGGCCGAAGCGTCCGGCAGACACTTGACGACGGCGTGGTCGACCGCGCTGTACACGGGTCAGCCCGTGACTACACTACACCGGGTCGGGCGTCCGCCGACCGTTCCGCTCGGCCAAGACGATCCGATCGGAACCGTCGAGCCGACGGATCACGCCTTCGTCGTCCAGGTGTCGAACGGTCGCCAACACGGTCAGTAGCGGGAGTCGAAGCCGGTCGGCGATGCGGTCCGGTGTGGCGTCGCCGACCCGCTCTAGGTACAACACGACGAGCTTCGATGTGTCGCTGTCGAGCGTGTCGAACGTGTCCATACCTGTCAAATTCACGCCCGTAGTCAAATAGTTAACGACGGTCGTCGAACAAACATACGACAGACACCGTATCCGGTCGCCAGCCTCAGAGTTCGCCTTTCGTACTCGGCGTGTCGGACCGCCGCTCGTCGATCCGCGTTGCGTCGTCGAGACAACGCGCAAGGGATTTGAACAGCGCCTCGACCTCGTGGTGGGCGTTCTCGCCCGTCACCTGGGCGTGGCACGTGAGTCCCGCCTCCGTCGCGAGCGAGCGCGCGAAGTGGCGCGCCATGACGCTCGTGAAGTCGCCGACGCGTTCCTCGGAGAACTCGCCGTCGAACCGAAACAACGGTCGGCCGCTCACGTCGACCACGACGCTCGCGACCGCCTCATCGAGGGGGACGCGCCGGTCGGCGAACCGGCGGATTCCCCGCTTGTCGCCGAGGGCATCCTCGAACGCCGCCCCGAGAACGAGCGCAACGTCCTCGACGGTGTGGTGGTCGTCGATATTCAGGTCGCCGTCACACTCCACGGTGAGGTCGAACAGGCCGTGCTTGGCGAAGGATTCGAGCATATGATCGAAGAAGCCGATGCCGGTGTCGACGCGGGCGTCGCCATCGCCGTCCACGTCGAGCGTCAGGTCGATGGTCGTTTCGGCGGTCTCACGGCTCCGAGCGGCGGTTCGGTCCATACCCGGTTCTGGTGGGGTGTGCGTAAGTGGATTGTGCCACGTCCCGCGTGTCCGTTCTTCCGATCAGTCCGACCGTTCTCGCTCCGACAGCACCCCCGGAGCCGGTCGAGACCGACCGTCGCCACGAACAGAACCCCCCCGAGATACAGAAACGACTGCGGGTTTCCCGGGCTCCCGTAGCCGACGGCCGTCCCCAGATAGCCGAGCACCGATCCGGTCCAGCCGACGCCCGTGATTCCCGCCACCGTGTGGAGCACTCCGTCCTCCGACGTTCGTTTTAGAGACATGTGGTGACCATCCTCCGGCACGTACACCTCCTCGGCGGGGGTGATGAGCCTACTTTCGAGGTCGGTACCGGATGCGTGCCGGGACGCTACGGTCATCCCGGTCGGTCCGG
The DNA here is from genome assembly GCF_028275055.1 of Haloplanus sp. GTDB lineage: Archaea > Halobacteriota > Halobacteria > Halobacteriales > Haloferacaceae > Haloplanus. The sequence continues at coordinate 32,879 of NZ_JAQCNJ010000088.1, read as the reverse complement.
ACCCGGCACATCCGGTCCCGCGGCCCGCGTTCGGTCGGCCGATCAGACGTTCATCGCCGTGTCGAGGGTGAACGCGCCCTCGTACAACGCGGTGCCGACGACTACCGCCGCCGCCCCCGCATCGCGGCAGGCGCGCACGTCGTCGAGGGTGGCAACGCCGCCGCTCGCGATTACCGGTACGTCCACGGCATCGACGAGTCGCTCGATACGCCCGACCCGCACCCCCGACAGCTTCCCCTCGACGTCGACGTCGGTAAAGAGAATCGCCGCCGCACCCAGATCGGCGTACCGCCGTGCGGCCTCGACGGGGTCGAGACCGGTCCCCTCCGTCCACCCAGAGACGACAACCTCGTCGCCTTTCGCGTCGAGGCTCACGATCACGCTCTCCGGGCGCTTCTCGCTGATCTCGGCGACGATGTCAGGGCGCTGGACCGCCGCAGTTCCGAGGATCACGCGGTCGACACCCCGGTCTCTGAGCCTCACCGCGTCATCGACGGTGCGGATACCGCCGCCGAGTTGGACCGGAACGTCCACCGCGTCGACGACCGCCTCGACCGCCGCGGCGTTCGCCCGTTCGCCCTCGAAGGCCCCGTCGAGGTCGACGAGGTGAAGCGCACGCGCGCCGGCGTCGACCCACCGCCGCGCGGCGTCGACCGGGTCGCCGTAGCGCGTCTCAGTTCCGCGCTCGCCCTGCACCAACTGCACCGCCTCGCCGTCCTGCATGTCGACCGCGGGAACGACCTCGAACTCGGGGAACTGCGTCATAACGGGCGTGGGCGGGGCGGCGGCCTAAAGCCTCCGACCGCGGCGAGGCCACGACTCGCGGTCGCAACGGATTTGTGCCCCGGGCGACGACGCTCGGTCGATGCAACTGTTCGGGTCCAGCGGCACACGCGGGGTCGTCGGCGAGGAGTTCACCCCTGATCTCGTCCGCCGGGTCGCAAGCGCCGCCGCGGCCGTCTGGGACACCGACCGCATCGCCGTCGCACGAGACACCCGACTCTCCGGAGGCCCGTTCGCGAACGTTGTCGCGGGCACCGCCGCGAGCGCCGGCGTCGACGTGGATCGACTCGGGGTCGTCCCCACGCCCGGTGCCGCGTACTACTGCGAGACGGAGGGCGTTCCGGTTGTCCACCTCACCGCCTCCCACAACCCCCCGCGGTACAACGGGATCAAACTTCTCGGCGACGACGGGACGGAACTCGCGGTCGACGCGTACGAACGCGTCGAGGCGGCCGTCGACAACGGGACCACCCCCGCGGCGCCGTGGAACGACGTGGGGACGGTCCGGCGTGTCGACGGCGTCAACGCCGACTACCGCGCGGATCTGCTCGCGGGTGTCGATCGTCACGCCATCGCCGCCGCCGACCTGACCGTCGCCCTCGACCCCGGCCACGGTGCGGGCGCGTTTGTCTCCCCCGACCTCTTTCGCGAACTCGGCTGTGCGGTCCGGACGATCAACGCAGAACCAGACGGCCGCTTCCCCGGACGCGACCCGGAACCCGTCGCCGAGAACCTCGACGACCTCCGCCGACTCGTCCGGACAACCGACGCCGACGTGGGCATCGCTCACGACGGCGACGCCGACCGCGCCATCTTTGTCGACGAACGCGGCGAGGTCGTCGACGGCGACGCCTCGCTCGCGGCGCTCGTGGACGCAGCGGTCGGCACGAACGACGTTGTCGTCGCCGCGGTCAACGTCTCCCAACGGCTGGTCGACGTGGTCGACGCCGCCGGTGCGGCGCTCGACCTCACACCCATCGGATCGGCCCACATCGTGACGCGGATTCGCGAGCGCCGCCGGGCCGGCGAGCACGTTCCGGTCGCCGGCGAGGGAAACGGCGGCGTCTTCTTTTCCGATTATCGTCTGACCCGCGACGGCGCGTACACGGCGGCGAAGTTTCTCGAACGCCTCGCGGACGCCGATGCCCCGGTGAGCGAGGTGGTCGCCCCCTACACCGACTACCACCTCGTCCGCGAGAACGTCACCTACGACGGCGACGAACTCGACGCCCTCCTCGACGCTGCCGCGGCCTACGCCCGCGACGCGGACGCCGACATAGACACGACCGACGGCTACCGCCTCGACTACGGCGACGCGTGGGCGCTCGTCCGCCAGAGCGGCACCGAACCGAAGATCCGAATCTACGCCGAGGCCCGCGATCACACCCGTGCGTCCGCCCTCGCGGCCGACCTGCGTGAACACCTCGAAGCGACGCGCTAATCCCCGGACCCGGAGAGTGCCGCCTCCAGCCGTTCTCGCTCCGCTCGCGCCTCGTCCAGTTCCGATCCGACCGCTTTCTCGGCCAACCGCTCACGCTCCGCTTTGTCCAGTTCGTCACGGGCCATCGCCGACTCCCGGAGACGGTCGTACGCCACCTCGTCGGGGAGGGTCCGAAGCCGCCGCGCCGCGGCGACGACCGCCTCGGGGGCGAACCGGGCCGTGACCGAGACGAGTTCCTCGGCGCGGTGTCTGAGCGCCCCCGCCGTTGGCGGCGGCCACTCGACCGTCAGCGGGCTGGCGTCGAGGCGTTCGAGATACGTCCGGTGGGTCGCGACACGCGTCCGGAGCGCCCCGGGGTCGTCGACGTAGTGTGAGAGCTTCGACGACGAGTAGTCGGCGTACTTCAGCAGCGTCGGTATCGACTCCTCGCCGGCCGTATACGTCGCCACATACTCCTGGAGCTCCGACGGCGGCTGACGGAACGCGGCGAGTGGATACGCCCCGCTCGCCTCGACGACACGGAACACCTCTCGGGCGCTCGCCTCCCGCCTGAACGCCGTCCACGCGGACTCGACCGCGTCGTTGTACGACTCGACGGGGTCGCGCAGACGTTCGACTGGCGCCGCGAGGTCGGCCTCGCCGAGCCGTTGCAGTCGCTCCAAATACTCGATCCGGTCGGATAGGTCGCGGAGCCGTCGGCGGGCGTCGCGGCGGGCTGTCTCCAGTTGTTCGTCTGCCGCCGCCCGATCCGAGAGCAGGCCGATCCGGTCTGCCGCCGGATCGAGTGCCTCGCGGGCGCGGTCGAAGTCGGTCTCGCTGAGCCGACGCTGATCGAGGATATCGTTGGCCGCCTCGAAGGCGTCGCGGGCCGGCAGGTCGTCGTCCAACCCCTCGACGAGTTCGACAAACGCCTCCTGAAACTCGACGAACGCGGCAAAGTCGCCGGTTCCGGTCGCCCGTCCCTCGTACCGGTCGAGCAGGTCCGTCGCCTCACGGTACGCCGTCTGGACCTCGTTCAGGCGCTTCTCGCCGTGGTCCTCGACGGCCGCGTGGGCGTCGGCGGCCGCCGTCCGTGCTGCCCGAAGCGCCGCCGCGGGGTCGGGGTCGTCCGGGTCGGCGCCGGCGTCGCCGTCGGGTTCGGCTCGCTTCATCCGTTCCCATCCCCGTCCCCGTCTCCGTACGCCTCGTCAGGGTCGAACACCCGTTCGCCGACCGTCTCGTCGTCGATGGTCCGGTAGAAACAGGAGTGGTACCCGGTGTGACACGCCCCGCCCGCCTGCTCGACCAGATAGAGGAGGGCGTCGCCGTCGCAGTCGATCCGGACCTCTCGTACCGCTTGCGTATGGCCGCTTGTCGCTCCCTTCTCCCAGAGTTCGTCGCGGCTCCGCGAGTAGTAGTGTGCACGGCCCGTCTCCCGGGTGCGCTCGAGGGCGGCCGGTGAGACGTACGCCATCATCAGCACCTCGCCGGAGTTTGTGTCCTGTGCAACGGCGGGCACGAGGCCGTCATCCCCGAAATCCACGTCGGCGGTCATGCCCGCTCTTCCGTGTTTCCCGCCGATAGGTCTTGTGTCGCCGGCGTGGGCTGTGTGTTCTGGCCGGCCGATATCGGAAGCCACGACCATCGGCTCCGTCGACGAAACTATGGGATTTGGTGAACTCCGACCCCGCCTCGCCCAGGACGGTGATGACCCCTCCCCGCTCAGGACCGTCCGGAGCTTCTGGCTGACCCCACCCACCGTTGCCTCCCGAAACTGGTCGCGGCGGGATGGGTTGAGCGCCGCCCGGAGGGGTATCTCATCGCCGATCCGCTTCCGCTGACTGCCGAGCGATTCTCCCCTCCCGATCTGCAAACCCCCGGCCACCCGTCGTGGGACGCCGCGAGCGTCCTCCTGGCGCGGCCGCGACGGCGGGATATCCTGTCGGTCGTCGCTGGCCAACCGGACCGCCTCGCCCTCTCGGAACCTGCGACTGACCTGCACCGGCAGGCTCCGCCCCGACGCGCCGACGACCGAGACCGCACGCTCCAGGCCACTCTCCATTACGTCGACCTGCCGGTGTTGGCCGACGTTGGCCTCGTCGCGTACGACCCTAACGAGCTGACGGTTGCCCCTGGCTCCCGCCTCCCGAAATGCATGGACCGATTGGGGTTCGAGACGGAGTAGCCTGTGCGGTCAGACCATCCCAGCCGCCAGTAGCAACGCAAAGAGCAGGTCGCCGTAGGTCAGCGCGACACACAGTCCCAAAAACACGGGGACGATAAAGGGAATCCCCGGCGAGAGCCACACCGTCTCCTCGGTCGTCACGACGCACAATCCCTCCCGTAGTTTTTCCGGGGTCGTTCCGTAGGCGCTCCCGTCGATCTCGTCGAGAAACCGCTCGGCGGCCCACGGGTCGTCGAACTCGGCGTCCGGGTCGACACCACAATCATCGGCCGCCGGGTTGCCCGACGCGCCACGCTCCCGGCCGTCGTCGTCGACCGCCCCGTCCGTCGGATCGTCCGTCTCCCCGACGGTCCCGGGGTCGCGGTGGGCCGCCGGGGCCGCCCGAAGCGACGCAAACGTCGTCCCCCGCCACCGTAGGTACATCCGGAGGGCATCCAGATCCAACCCGCTCCGGGTGTAACCCGACCCGTTTTCGAACAGGCGGCCGTGTTCGCTCGGGAGCGCCGCCACGTCGACCCGGCGGCCGAGAAACATGAGCCGCGACCGGTCGCCACGGACGGCGTTGCGGACGCCGAGATAGCAGGGGTAGCCAACGCCGACGAGAACGGCGTTGGTCAGAATCGTCATCGAGAACACGCCGAGGGTCGTCTCGATCCGCGGATAGGCGCTCCACGGGAGGTAGTAGACGGGGTAGGTCGGAAACAGGAGCGCGAGCGTCATCAGCGCCTTGGCGTCCGCGCCGCCGAACCCGCCCAGCCACCACAGTCCGTACGACAGTGGGACGATAACGAACAGGCTCACCCCAACGCGGACGAGAACGAGACGGTCATCGACCCCCGAGACCGGCAGGAGACGACCGATATCCCACAGGAGCGCGACCAGTCCGACTGCGAGCAGCGGATACCACAGCCGGTTCGGCAACCGACGGGTCCGAACGTCACGCCAGGCGGCCCAGCCAAAGGCCGGGACCGCGATCAATCGCAACAGGTCTGTCGGCTCCGCAAGCATTGTCGGGTACGGGAGACGGTGACGATTAGAGCTTCCGGCTCGGTGACGCGTCTGCCGGGCGACGATATCAAAAAACGAGTGGGCTGACCGGAATCGGTGCCGGCGTTAGATAACGCGGTTCTGGAGGTAGTCGAGGTGCTTTGCGTTGTAGACGAGCTGCACCTCGTCGGCCGCCGGGCTGCCGATACAGGTCAGCCGGACGTCCTTCTCCTCGACTTCCTCGTCGGACAGGATCTGTTGCATGTCCATGTCGAGGTCACCCTCCGTGACGATGGCCGCGCAGTTTGCACAGGCGCCGGCACGGCACGAGAAGGGCCAGTCGTAGCCCTGGGCCTCGGCCGCTTCGAGAACGTATTCGCCCTCGTTTACCTCCAAGTTCCCGTAGTCGACATCGTCGAGACCGGCGTCGGCCGCCTTCTCGAAGAGGTCGTCGTCTTCCATCTCCCAGCCGTGATCATCCAGTACTTCGTAATTGAGGTATTCTACCGTTGGCATCATAGAATCATTGCGGCCCCACCCAATTAGACCTTGCTGTTCAAGAAGGACTGCCTTCCGTTTCGCCGGCGAACGTGTTCGACTCTCCCGACACGTCCGCGCCCGATAGCTCCAATGAGAAAAACAAACAGTAGTGTTATTCAGATTTCACACTCGTCCCGCGACGACTACCGGTTCAGTGTGTGAATCGCCTGCCCGCGCACGTTCTCCGCGGCCTCCATCACCGCCTCGGACAACGTCGGGTGGGTGTGCGTCGTCGCCGCCACGTCCTCCAACGTCGCTCCCATCTCAACTGCGAGGGTGAGTTCCGCGATGAGTTCCGACGCCTCCGGGCCGACGATCTGTGCCCCGCGGACAACCCCATCCGCGTCCGCGACCACCCGGACGAACCCGTCGGTTTCACCCCTCGTCAGCGCGCGCCCACTGGCGGTGAACGGCATCTCCCCGACGGCCGGATCGAACCCCACCTCCCGCGCCTCGGCTTCCGTCAGCCCGACCGTCGCGATCTCGGGATCGGTGAACACCGCCGCCGGCACCGCCCCCGTGTTGAGGGCAGACGCGTCGCCGGCGACGGCCTCGGCGGCGACAAGCCCCTCCGCCGACGCCGCGTGGGCGAGCATCGGTTCGCCCGCCACGTCCCCGACGGCGTAGATCCCGTCCACGTCGGTCCGACACCGCTCGTCGGTCTCGAAGAAGCCGTCGTCGGTCGGTTCGAGCCCCGCGTTTTCGGCGTTGAGCGTGTCGGTCACGGGATCACGCCCGACCGCGACGAGCACCCGGTCCGCGGGGTGTGTCGACCCCTCGCCCCCCGCTGTCTCCGTCGTGACGACGACCCCGCCGTCGGCGCTCTCGTGCCACCCGGTCGCCCCCTCACCGAAGGCGAAGTCGATGCCGAGGTTTTCGGCCCGCCGTCGGACGACCCGCGCCACGTCGTCCTCGTACCCCGGAAGAACGTCGTCCAGCGTCTCGATCACGGTCACGTCGCTCCCGAGTTTGGCGAACACCGTCGACAACTCCATCCCGATGTACCCCGCGCCCACGACGACGAGGCGGTCGGGGACGGTTTCGAGGTCGAGAACGGCCGCCGAGTCGAGGATCGGGTCGTCCCCGAAGGGAAGCCCGGGCAGTTCGACCGGCCGGCTCCCAGTCGCGACGATGCAGCGTTCGAAACTGATCGTTTCGGCTTCCCGGTCGCCGTCGCGTTCGACCCGGACCGTCTCCTCGTCGAGGAACCCTGCGGTCCCCTCCACGAGGCGCACACCGTTTGCCTTACACAGCTTCTGGACCCCACCGGTCAGGCGGTCGACGACATCGTCTTTCCACCCACACATCGCCGCGAGGTCGACCGCCGGGTCGGCGTGGATCCCCATCTCCTCCGCCGTCGCGGCGTCGTGGGCGATGTCGGTGGCCGTGATGTACGCCTTCGATGGGATACAGCCGCGGTTGAGACACACCCCGCCGTAGGCGTCGCGTTCGACCAGTGTCACGTCGAGACCACGCTGTGTGGCGCGGATGGCGGCGACGTAGCCGCCAGGACCCGCGCCAACGACCAGTACGTCCGTGCCGGTGGTCACGTCTCCGACAACCATACCTCACATCCCAGCGGGCAACGGATAAAGACTGGTTGGGATCGACGCGTTCGCCCGCCGGTGTCAGCCGCTCAGTTCGTCGATACGGTCGGAGAGCGCCTCGACGGCCTCCTCCTGTGTCGTCGTCTCGCTGACCATGTCGTCGGCCGTCCCGGACACCTGCTCGGTCGCCTCCTGCGCGTCCCGGATCATCGAGGTGACCCCCTCGATGCGCACCGCCTGATCGTCGTTCGCGTCGGCGACCTCCTCGATGTCGAGGGCGGCGGTCTCCACGGCGTCGGCGATCTCCTCGAACGCGTCGACGGTCCGGCTGATCTCCGTGTCGACCTCGCTGACCTGTTCGTGGGAGGCTTCCACCGCATCGACGGTTTCTCTGGACTGTGCCTTGATTCGCTCGATATGTGTGGCGATCTCGTCGGTGTGGGCCTGTGTCTCGTCGGCGAGGTCTTTCACCTGATCCGCAACGACGCCGAACCCGCTCCCGGCATCGCCCGCCCGCGCGGCCTCGATGTTGGCGTTCAGCGCCAGCAGATTCGTCTGGTCCGCCACCTCCGCGATCACCTCCACGACCTCCTCGACCTCCTCCATGCGAGCCGAGAGCTCCGACACCGTCTCCACGAGATCCTCGCTCGTCTCGTTGACCGCGTCCGCGACCGTGCGGGCGTCCCGAGCCGACTGGATCCCGGTTTCGACCTCGGAACGGGCCTGCTCCGCCGCCGTCGCCACCTCGTTCGACGTGGCGGCGATCTCTTCCATCGTCGCGCTGAACTCGTCCATCTCCTCGGCGGCCTCCCGCAGCGCGTCGTTCTGCTCGTCGACCTGGTCGTCGATCCGACGGGCCGCCTCGGCCGCCGATCCGACGGAGGTGGCCAGTTCCGCGGTCCGCTCGTCGACCTGCCCGACCAGCGACTGGAAGTCCGCCACCATCCCGTTCAGTGCGTCGACGATGTCGAGCAGTTCGTCGTCGACGACGTCGGTCCGGCCGTCGAACTCCGCACGCGCCGTGAGCGACCCGCTCCCGATCCGGTGGAGCGTCTCCGTCACCTCGCCGACCAGCGACTCCATCGCCTCCTGCCGGCGGACCTCGTCGGTACGGTCGTCGAGTATCTCGAAGACGGCGATCAGGTCGTCGTCATCGTCGAACATCGGCACGGCCCAAAAGACGATTTCGACCTCCGACTCGTCGAGTGTCGACGCCGTGCTCGTGTCCTTGTAGACGTGGTGGTCGCTGTACGGCGTGTCCTCCTTCTCGACGCCGAACTCCTCGTGAGCGTCGTACGGTGCCTCGATTACCTTCTCGGCCAGCGTGCGTTTTCGCGCCCCCTCGTTGTAGGTCGCCTTGACGACACTCTCCTGTGCCGTCTTGCCGATTGCTTCCTCGCGGTCCATGCCGACGAGCGCGGCGTGGCCGTAGTTCCAGCCGATCACCCGGCTGTCCGAATCGAGCATATAAACGGGGTACGGGATGGCTTCGAGCACCGCCTCGACGGTCAGGAGCGCGTCGGCGTGTTCCTCCTCGTCGTCGAAGTCGTCGTACGCCCGCAGGCCGGCGACGGCGTCCGACACCGTGGCGTCGAGACTGCGTCGGAGCGCCGCCTCCGCCGCCTCGACCTCCCCGTTCCGGACCATCCCGAACGCCGCCGTCACCAGTTCGTCGACCGCGCCGGTGTAAGCGGCCGCGAACCCGGCCGCGCCGGCCCCCGCCGCCGCGTACCGTTGGGCTAGCTCACGGCTCGCCTCGGCGTCGTTCTCGCCGCTGGCAACCGCGGTGAGGTGGTCGGCGTGTGTGGCTCGCACCGCCTCCCCGACCGTCGGACCGTCCCCACCCGACAGGGCCGCCGCGTCGATGTCGACATCGAGCGTCCGTGCCCCCGTCTCGGGCTCGAACGTTACGCCCCTTCCGCCGTCGGTTCGCGTGTCGCCGTTGGCCTCGTCCGATCCGGTCGCAAAAAGCGTCCGTAGCCACGTCATTACCGTTCGGTTCTTGGGACCGCTTATTCAACGTGTGCGTCAAATTCTCTCCGATGATAATCGAACGCCGCTGGCGGGGCCGGAAGCTCCCACGTAGGGGGTTACTCGTACACCGGGAACTCGGCACAAAGTCGGTCGACCTCGTCGCGCACCTCGGCGGCCACGTCCGGGTCGTCCGGATTGTTCAGCCGCTCGACGATCAGTTCGCCGACCGTTTCCATGGCGTTCGCGTCGAAACCGCGGGTGGTGAGCGCCGGCGTTCCAACCCTGATACCGCTGGTGACGAACGGTGACCGCGTCTCGCCGGGAACGGTGTTTTTGTTCGCGGTGATCCCGATGTCGTCGAGGGCCTCCTCGGCCTCCTCGCCCGTGAGGTCCGGATGGGAGTCACGCAGGTCGAGAAGCAGCAGATGCTTGTCGGTCCCGCCAGACACCGGCTGGATCCCCGCGTCGGTGAACACGTCGGCGAGCGTCCGTGCGTTCGAGACGGTGCGTTCGGCGTACTCGACGAACTCCGGTTCGAGTGCCTCGCCGAACCCGACGGCCTTGCCCGCGATGTTGTGCATCAGCGGCCCGCCCTGCCCGCCGGGGAAGATGGCCTTGTCGACCGCCTCGGCGTGTTCGTCGGTCGTCATGATCATCCCGCCGCGGCCGGCCCGGATGGTCTTGTGCGTCGATCCGGTGACGAAGTCGGCGTGATCGACGGGTGAGGAGTGGACGCCCGCGGCGACCAGCCCGGTGATGTGGGCGATGTCGGCGAGGTGGTAGGCGTCAACCTCGTCGGCGACGGTGGCGAGGCGGTCCCACTCGAACTCGCGGGGATACGCCGACGACCCGCTGACGATCATGTCGGGGTCGAACTCCGCGGCCTGTTCGGCCAGCGCGTCGTAGTCGATGTAGCCCGTCTCCGGGTCGACACCGTACTGTTCGACCTCGTACAGTTGGCCGGAGAAGTTGACGTGGTGGCCGTGGCTCAGGTGGCCCCCATGGTTCAGGTCGAGCGAGAGAATGCGGTCGCCGGGTTCGAGCGTCGCAAAGTAGACGCCCATGTTCGCCTGTGTCCCGCTGTGGGGCTGGACGTTGATGTGGTCGGCCCCGTAGAGCTCCTTCGCTCGGTCGATGGCGAGGTTCTCGACGGTGTCCATATGCTCGCAGCCGCCGTAGTAGCGCTCGCCCGGATACCCCTCGGCGTACTTGTTCGTCATCACGCTGCCTTGGGCCTCCATCACCGCCTCGGAGACGTGGTTCTCCGAGGCGATCATCTCGAGGTTGTTCTCCTGCCTTCGCTCCTCGCCGGCGATGGCCTCGGCGACCGCCGGATCGGTCTCGCGGAGGTGTGAATCGGTGGGTGTCACATGTTATATCACGGAAAACAACATAATAAGTAGGGTGGTCCGTCACAAACTTTCCCGCGGATTCGGGTCTTCTACTCCAGTGTGTGCCACGACAACCGCGGGGTCCGTGCCGCCGACGCCTGATCGATCCGCCGGGCGGCCGTCGTCGCCGGCGTCTCGGCCAGTGTCTCGGGATCGGTCGCCGCGACGGCGTTGAACGCCGCCGCCAGATCGTCCAACCGCGCTTTCGACTCCGTCTCCGTCGGTTCGGTCATCAGCGCCTCGTCGACGATTTCGGGCCACTTCGTCGTCGGTGGGTGGACGCCGTGATCGAGCATCCCCTTCGCCACGTCGGCCGCGTCCGAGTCGGCGCTCGCGACGAACTCGTGGTGGAACGGGCCGTACGGCACGTCGTACTCGATTCGCTCGGCGAGGTAGTTCGCGTTCAACACCGCCGTCTCGCTCACGTTCTCCAACCCCTCGTCGCCGTGGCGCAGGATGTAGGCGTACGCCTTCACCAACACGAGCCAGTTGCCCATGAACTCATGGACCCGACCGATACTGTGTTCGGGTTCGTAAGTCTCGCACCCGCCCTCGCCCTCGCCCTCGCGGACCTGCGGCGTCGGCAGGAACGGCGCGAGGTCGCCCCGGACGCCGATCGGACCCTGTCCGGGGCCGCCACCGCCGTGGGGCGTCGCGAACGTCTTGTGCAGGTTGAAATGCATGATGTCAAAGCCCATGTCGCCGGGCCGGGCCTTCCCGAGCAGGGAGTTGAGATTCGCCCCGTCGTAGTAGAGCAACCCCCCCGCGTCATGGACCAACTCCGCGATTTTCTCGATCGACCGCTCGAAGAGGCCAAGCGTGTTGGGATTGGTGAGCATCAGGAGCGCAGTCTCATCGCTCACGGCCGCCTCCAGTGCCTCGACCCCGACCCGACCGTCGTCGTTCGACGGGAGTTCGACCACGTCGTAGCCGGCCATGGCCGCGCTCGCGAAGTTGGTGCCGTGGGCCGACTCGGGGACGATCACCTCGCTCCGGTCGTCGCCGTTCGCCTCGTGGTACGCCTTCGCCACCTGGATCCCGGTGAACTCGCCGGCCGCACCCGCCGGGGGTTGGAGCGTTACGGCGTCCATCCCGCCGATGGTCGCAAGCGTTTCTTGGAGTTCGTACAACAGACGCAGGATTCCCTGCTTGTCGTCGTCGGCCCGTAGCGGGTGCACCCGGTTTCCACGGTGTGCGGCCACGTCCTCGGTGAACCGCGGGTTGTACTTCATCGTACACGACCCGAGCGGAATGGGGCCGGAGTCGACACCGTAGTTCATCTGCGAGAGGCGGGTGTAGTGGCGCGTCACCTCCGGTTCCCGCATCGCGGGCAGTTCGAGTTCGTCCCGTGTCAACTCGTCGGGCAACGAGGAGTCGACCGAGACACTCGTCGCGTCCTTCTCGATCAACAACGGCTCGTACGCCTCGCCCTCCGACCACCGGGCCTGCTCGTAGGTCACGTCGCTTTCACCACCGGCCGCCCCGTCGGACTCACCGTTCGTCCGCTCCCGGGGTTCTTGACTCATGCGGCACCCCGGTAGCCCGCGAGGGCGTCGACCAACCCGTCCACCTGCTCGCGGTTGGTATCGGTCACACAGACCGCCAGCCGCTTCTCGCCGGCGTCCTCCACCGCTCGGAGTGCGATACCGGCGTGGCGGCAGTGGTCCACCACGTCGCTTGCGGGGGCGTCGACGTCGATCAGTGCCTCGCGGAAATGGTTGCCGTCGTAGACGGGAGCGTCGAAGCCGTCGAGGTCGTCGATCCGTTTGCAGGCCTCGGCGATGCCCGTCACACACTCCTCTGCTAGGTCGACGAGGCCGTCGGGGCCGAGCCACGCCGCGTGGATGGCCGCCCGGAGCGCCAGCCACGCTTGGTTGGTGCAGATGTTCGAGGTGGCCCGTTCTCGCCGGATATGTTGTTCGCGGGTCTGCAGCGTCAGCGTGTACGCGCGGTTGCCGTCGTCGTCCGTCCCCGCGCCGACGAGGCGGCCGGGCACCTGCCGAAGGAACTCCTCGCGGCAGGCGAAAAGGCCCAGTCCCATGCCGTACGTCGTCGGCAGTCCCAGAACGCTCGCGTCGCCGACGACCACGTCCGCGCCGTACGCCGCTGGCGGTTCGAGAATCCCGAGGGCGACGGCGTCGGATCCGACACAGAACAACGCGTCGTGGTCGTCGGCGAGGTCACCCACGGCGCCGAGGTCGGGTTCGAGCAGGCCGCGGGCGTTCGGCGTCGCGGCGTACACCATCGACGTGTCGCCGTCGATGCGGTCGGCCAGACCGTCGATGTCGACCGTTCCCTCCGTCGTGGGGTAGGTGTCGATCCCGATGTCCGGTCCGTCGGCGTAGTTTTCCAGCACCGACCGCACCCGGTCTGGGAGGCTCTCCGGGACCAGCACCTCGTCGCCGTCCGTCGCCCGCACGCGGTCGGCGAGCAGGAGGGCCTCACCCACCGCGGTCGACCGGTCGTACATCGAGCAGTTTGCGACCCCCAGCCCCGTCAGTTCGGCGACGAGCGACTGGAACTCGAACAGCGCCTGCAGGAACCCCTGATCCACCTCGGGTTGGTACTGCGTGTAACTCGTAAGAAACTCCCCGCGAAGGGAGAGGTGGTCGACCACCGACGGGACGTAGTGGTCGTAGTGGCCGCCACCGAGAAACTCGGTCAGTTCGGGCGATTCGTCGAGGATTCCCTCGACGGCCGCCTTTGTCGCACGCTCCGAGTGGGCTTCGATTCCGTAGTTGCCGTCGAACCGGACCGACTCGGGGATGTCGAACAGATCGTCGGGGTCGGCTACTCCAACCGCGTCGAGCATCGCCGAGCGATCGTCTCCGGCGTGGGTCGCGTACGGCATAACAGTACCACTCGGGACCCTCGACGTATATATTCGACGCTGCGCCCGCTCCCGATTCTTCCTGATCGTTCGTGTATGATTCGCTCAGTTCACCTGCTCTACGTCGTACCCAGCGTTCTCGATGGCGGCCATCACGTTCTCGGCGTGACTCTCGCCGCTCGTGATCACCTGGAACACGAGGTACGCGTCCCCGACATCCAGGTCACCGACCGCCCGGTCGTGTCGCACCGTCCGGATGTTCGCCCCCTTCTCGCCGATGATGCTCGAGATACAACCCATCTCGCCCGGCTGATCCCGGATGTGGATGCGGAGGTGGAGCAACTGTGTCCGGTCGGTCAGCGCGTGGGTCAACACCGTCTGCAGCATCGACATGTCGATGTTGCCACCACAAAGCAACGGGACGATGGTTTCTCCGTCGACGTCGACCTCGTCGCTCAACATCGCCGCCACCGACGCCGCGCCCGCTCCTTCGACCAACTGTTTCGAGCGTTCGAGAACGGTCAGTAGGCTCCGGGCGATTTCGTCGTCGCTCACGGTCACCACCTCGTCGACGTGGTCTTCGATCAGGCCGAGCGTCAGTTCGGAGATACCGCCGGTGGCGATGCCGTCAGCGATCGTCTTCGGTGACTCCTCGTCGACCGGCGCCCCCTTCTGGAGGCTGTCGGGCACCGTCGCCGCCAGATCCGCCTGCACGCCGATCACGCGGATCGAGTCGTCCAGCGTGTTTAATGCGGTGCTGATCCCGCCGATCAAGCCGCCGCCGCCGATCGGGACGATGACCGTGTCGGCGTCGGGCACCTGTTCGTGGATCTCCAGGCCGAGGGTTCCCTGCCCGGCGACGATGTCGGGGTCGTCGTACGCGTGGACAAACAACCGCTCCGGCTCCTCGGCCATCTCTTGGGCGTGTGTCATCGCCTCACCGAAGTTCGCGCCGTGGAGCTTCACCCTCGCCCCGTAGCTCCGGGTCGCGTCCACCTTTGCCTGTGGGGCGTTCTCGGGCATCACGATGGTCGAGTCCAGTCCCACCGTCGTCGCGGCAAGCGCAACGCCTTGGGCGTGGTTGCCGGCGCTCGCCGCCACCACCTGCTTGTCGCTCCCCGACTCGGCTTCCTGTTTCAGCTTGTTGTACGCGCCGCGGGTTTTGAACGACCCGGTTCGCTGGAGATGCTCCATCTTCAGGTGGACCGAGCCACCCGACATCTCGCTCAGCGAGCGGTTCGTCTCGATCGGCGTCTGCCGGACGATCGCCGGATCGTCGAACCGTTCTCGCGCGGCCTCGATATCTGTGAGTGTGACTGTCATGAACTATTCACGCACACACGCCCGAATAAATGGCTTGTTTACCGCAAGGCTCCCGTCGGTTTCTCCCCGGCGAGCGGTCATACCGGGGTCCCGAGCGGTTCCGTCACGTGGCCGCTACCACGGGCGGGTGGCGCGCCGTCGACTCACGGTCCGACCCGATCATCCGCTCGCCGATGAAACACCGGCCCCGGTTGTGGGGACGGTCAATCGCGTGTCGGCCGCTCGATCAGGTCGCTGCGTGGGCCTCGCGGCGCGCCTCGTCGACGCTTCTGCCGTCCCGAAGAACGGCGTCGACGAACAGTTCGCCTGCCCGGTACGACGACCGGACCATCGGCCCGCTTGCACAGTACAGAAAGCCGATTTCCTCCTCGGCGACACGCCGCCACGTCTCGAAGGCGTCGGGGTGAACGTACTCGTAGACGTCGAGGTGGGAACGCGAGGGCTGGAGATACTGCCCCAACGTGACCACGTCGACGCCGGCCTCGCGACAGTCCGAGAGCGTCCGGTAGATTTCGTGGTCGTACTCCCCCACGCCTAGCATGAGGCTCGTTTTGGTGTAGATGTCGGTGGCGGCGGCGTGTCCGAGCACGGACAGCGACTGTTCGTAGCCCGCACGCCGGTCTCGGACCGGCCACTGCAGTCGCTCGACCGTCTCGACGTTGTGGGCGATCACGTCCGGCCCGGCGTCGACGATCCGGTCAACCAGACTCGGATCGCCCCGAAAATCCGGGATAAGCACCTCGACGAGAATACCTGGATGCCGACTCTTTATCTCCTCGATGGTCCGCGCGAAATGGCCCGCACCCTGGTCGGGCAGGTCGTCGCGGTCCACGCTCGTCAGCACGACGTAGTCGAGGCCGATCTCCGAGACGGCGTCGGCGACCTTCGACGGTTCCTCGGGGTCGAGTGGCTCCATCCCGCCGGTCTCTACGTCACAGAAGTTACACCCCCGCGAACAACGGTCGCCCATCAACATGAACGTCGCCGTCCCCGGGCCGTTCCGACCGCTCCAGCACTCCCCCAGGTTGGGGCAGTTCGCCTCCTCACACACCGTGTTGAGGTCGTGGTTTCGCAGGGTCTCGCGAATCTCCGTGAACCGCCCGCCCGAGGGTGGTCGCATCCGCAACCAGTCGGGCTTGCGCCTGCGTGCCATGCCTAACGGTTCGGGCCGGCAAGCAAAAACGTGTGGGGCGACCGTTCGGCTTCCGGAGACGTTTCCGCGACCGACACGACTATGACGGGCGTTCGTGAACGACCGGAAGGCGATGAGCGACCGACGGGCGGCAATCGTCGAGGGATCGATCCCGCGCGCGCTCATCACACTGGCTATCCCGCTGGTCGCCCAGAACGTCGTTCGCGTCGCCCAGCAGGTGATCGATACGTTCTGGCTGGGCCGGTTGGGTGAGACGGCCGTCGCCGCCGTTGGCCTCACCATCCCCGTTACCGGGCTACTCTTTGCCCTGCTCGTGACGCCATTCGTCGGCACCCAGATACTCGTCTCCCAGCGGATCGGCGCGGACGACGACGACGGCGCGCGGCGGATGGTGAGCCACGGCGTCGTACTGGCCGTTGTTCTCGGAGCCATCGTCGGCGCCGGCGTCGCGTTCGGTGCCGATCCGATCGTTCGGCTGCTCGGCGCGGGCTCGGACGTGGCCCCCGCGGCCGCCGTCTACCTCGGGACCATCGCGCTTGGCCTCCCGATGGCCGGCGCGAGCGACGCCCTCGAAGCCGGTTTCGTCGGTCACGGCGACTCCCGGGCCTCGTTGTACGTCAACGTCGCCACCGTCGCCGTCAACGTCCTTCTCGATCCGTTGTTCATCTTCGGAGCGGGACCGATCCCGGGCATGGGGGTCCAGGGGGCCGCGCTGGCGACGATCGCCGGCTACGCCGCCGGCCTCCTCCTCGCGGCCGCGCTTGCGGTCGGCCCGCGGATGGCCCTCGCGCGTCGCCACCTGAGGCTCACCGTCGCCGACTTCCACGCGTTGCTCTCGATTGGCGCGCCGATCACCGGCCAACGGGTGGTGCGCCAGAGCGTTCGCGTCCTGCTCGTCGGTGTCGTCGCCACGGCCGGGGGCGCGGCAGGTCTCGCCGCCTACACCGTCGGCGCACGCGCCGCCAGCGTGGCCGTCCTCCCCTCTCGCGGCCTCGCACAGGCAACCCAGAACATGGTCGGGCAGAACGTCGGGGCCGGCAGACCGGCCCGTGCCAGCCGGACGACCCGTGTCGGCGTCGCCGTCGCCGCCGCGGTTCTCGTTTGCCTCGGGACCGTCCAGTGGGTCGTTCCCGGTTCCGTCGCCCGCCTGTTCGTTCCCGACGCCTCGCCCGAGGGCTTTGCACTCACCGTCGACTACCTCCGGATCCTCGCCTACGGCTACCCCGCCATCGGCGCGGCCGACCTCCTGCTTTCGGGGTTCAACGGCGCCGGGCGGACCCGGACGAGTTTCGTCGCCGACCTGCTGAAATACTGGCTCGTTCGGCTCCCCGTGGCGTCGCTTGCCCTGCCCGCCACGGTGTCCGTGTCCGTGTCCGTGTCCGTTCTCGGCGTCGTTGTCGTGCCCGGACACGGTCTCGGCATGCCGGCCGTTTTCTGGGCGGTGACGGGGTCGAACGTCGTCGCTGCCCTCGGCGCCGGCGCGTACTACGTCCACGCGGTCCGTCGGGGCCTCTTTGTCGATGCGGCGGTCGGAAGCGACGACACGGACGTCGTTACCGAGTCTACTGACTGAGGCCGCCCCCGACCGGACGGAAACGCCTTTGTCGCCCCGGCCCGCCGAGACGCATATGATCCGTCACGGCTCCGTTCGCGTCGCCACGGGGGTGCCGACCGCATGAAGGTCGTCGACGCCGTTCCGGAGTTCGCCGACGCCTTCGACTTCGAGGAGTTCAACGCGATGCAACGCGAGGCGTTACCGGTTCTTGTCGAGACCGACCACAACGTCGTCGCGTCGGCCCCGACCGCGAGCGGCAAGACCGCGCTGGCGGAACTCGCAATCTGTAAGACGCTGCGTGAGAACGGCACCGCCCTCTTTATCGCCCCGATGCGCGCGCTCACAAACGAGAAGGAAAGCGAGTGGGAGCGCTTCGAGGAGATGGGCTACTCCGTCTACGTCGTTACCGGGGAACGCGACCTGAACCCGCGGCGCGCCCGCCACGCAGACGTACTCGTGATGACACCGGAGAAGGTGGATTCGGCGACCCGAAAACACGACTCCCGGCGCTACGATTTCGTCACCGACGTGGACTGCTGTGTGATCGACGAGGTCCACCTCCTCGACTCGGAGCGCCGCGGGGGCGTTCTTGAGGTCACCGTCTCGCGGCTCCGGCGACTCTGTGCTCCCCGCTTTGTCGCGCTCTCGGCAACGATGCCGAACGTCGAGGACGTGGCGGCGTGGCTCGACGCCCCGCCGGAAGCCACTTTCGCCTTCGGCGACGACTACCGACCCGTCGACCTCCAGACGGGAGTGAAGACCTACAGCCACGGCGAGAACTCCTTTGCCGACAAGTACCGCCGGCTCTACCGCGCACTGGACCTGGCCGAACCCCACGTCCGCGAGGACGGACAGGCGCTCGTTTTCGTCGCCTCCCGACAGGACGCCGTCAGCGCCGCCGCGAAGACCCGCGACGAACTCGCCGAACGCGACGTGCCCGTCGACTCCCGGGGCGACTACGACTTCCATCAAGAGGCCACGGAGTTGAGCGACGACGGCCTCGGACAGGCCGTTCTTGACGGCGTGGCCTTCCACCACGCCGGCCTCTCGAAGGCCGACCGCGACCGCATCGAGACGTGGTTCCGGGAGGGCAAGATCGCAATCCTCTTTTCGACCTCCACGCTCGCATGGGGGGTCAACCTCCCCGCCCGCTGTGTGATCGTCCGTGACACCAAATACCATGACCCCTTGGAGGGCGAGGTGGACATCAGTCCTCTCGACCTCCTCCAGATGCTCGGCCGGGCCGGCCGTCCGGGGTACGATGATGTGGGCTACGGCTGGGTGGTGTGTGACCGCTCGGACGCCGACCGCTACCGGCGACTCCTCCAAGAGGGAACGGAGATCGAGTCCAACCTCGCCGCTGATCTCGATGCCCACCTCAACGCCGAGATAGCGATGGGGACCGTCGACGACCTCGACGACGTGCTCTCGTGGTTGGAGACCACCTACTACTACGTCCGCGCGGCCGCAGAACCGGCGGCCTACGACTTCGAGGGCCTCCGCGGCCGTGTCCGGGACACGCTTGAAGCGCTCGTCGACCGCGGGTTCGTCGAAACCGGCGAGAACCTCGTTGTCGACCCCACGTCGCTTGGCCGCCTCGCCTCGAACTACTACCTCCGACTGTCGACCGCCGAGGCGTTCCGTGACCTTGCCGACCGAGACCGGATCGACGCCGACGCGGTGCTTGAAACCGTCGCCGCCGCCGCCGAGTTCGACTCCGTCTCGGCCCGCCAGTCCGAGGCCGAGGCGGTCGACGCCGTTCTGGGGAGCGAGGCATCGGCTCTCGACGACGGCGGACGAAAGGTGTTCGCAATCCTGCGGGCGAGTACCAGCGACTCCGTCCCCGCCGATCTGCGGAGCGACGCGTGGATCATCCGTCGGAACGCGCTTCGGTTGCTTGCGGCGCTCCGAGAGTTCTTGCTCGAATTCGCCGGTCCCCGGGCCGCCAATCTCGCCCGACGGCTCGAAGCCCGTATCGAACACGGCGTCAGCCGCGACGCCGTTTCGCTCACCGCCATCGACGGCGTCGGCGCCGGCCGCGCGAGCACGCTCGCCACCGGCGGCCACTCCCGCCCAGCGGATCTGGTCGACGCCGGCGCGGCCGAACTGACGGGGGCGGGGCTCTCAGAAGGGGTCGCGGAGCGGATCGTTGAGGCTGCCGGCGATCTGCCCGCGATCACGGTGTCGTGGGGCGACCTTCCCGACGCCGTCGCGGCCGGCGAAAACGAAATGTGTGAGGTCCGACTCCGTAACGAGGGCGGCGGCGCCCGGGTCGGCGTCCGTGTCACGGTCAACGGTGTCGGGATGCACGAAAAGACGACGTATCTCTCGAACGTGACGACGGTTCCTGTCGGGGTGTTCGGGGCCGACGCCGAGGAACTCGACTTCCGTGTGGAGGTGTCGTTTCCGGAACTCCCCTTACAACCGTTTACCGACGAGCGGACGGTTCGGGTGGTGTAGTCGTCGGGTTCCGGTTCGTCGCCGTCCGCTCTGTCTACCTCAGGATGCCAAGCTCAGAGAACACGATCCGGAGTTCGGTCGGATCGGCCGCCTCGCGGTCGGCCAACTCCGTCGCCTCGGGGTCGTCGCCGTAGGCCACCGTCGTAATCGCTGCCCCCGTTGCCGCCCGGACGCCGTTCGGGGAGTCCTCGACGGCGACACAGTCGCTCGGATCGACGCCGAGTCGTGTCGCCGCGGCCGCGTACACGCCCGGGTCCGGCTTGCCCGGGCCGTCGATATCCTCCGTGCTCACCGTCGTGTCCACGTCGAGGTCGAACCGGTCGACCACCTGTGCGATCCACGACGGGGGACTGGAGGAGACAACGCCGATCCGCAGGCCGCGGTCGCGGAGCGACGCCAGCAGATCCCGGAATCCCGGCATGAGGTCGGCCGACTCGTAGAGTTCCGCCGCGGCCGACTCGTAGAGGTCGAGAAATGCCTCACGCCCCATCGCCATCTCGTAGCGGTCGGCGAGGTGGTCGTAGGTCTCGCGGTAGTTGATCCCGCGGATCTCCGCCTGCGAGGGGTCACCCGCCGCGACGGCCGCCGGAAGGATGGTTTCGGCCTCGCGCTCCCGCCAGAACGCCTCGGTGTCGACGATCACGCCGTCCATGTCGAACAGGGCCGCGTCCATGCGCCTTTTTGTCCTGCCACCGTCGAAAGAGCTTCGTCCGAGGGTTTTCGGGCGAGAAGGCGACCACCCGTTCCCATGCCAGACGCCATCCGTGCGTTCGCCGGCGACTGCACCGTCGAGACCGACGACCGGACATACCGGGGCCGGGTCGTCGTTCTCGTCAAGCCCGACCGGACCGTTCTCGTCCACGACACGGCGGGGTATCAGCCGGTCGCGTGGCTCACCCGCGCCGACAGCGTTACCGTCGAGACCGGGGGTCCGGGATTCGGTCTCACCGCCCGTCTCGACGACCGTCGACTCAGGGTGACGGCCGACCGGATCCGGAAGTCGGTGTACCGGGCGTCGCGAGCCGGCGTCCCGGTCGGCACCCACCCCGAGTCGGGTGGGACGTTGATTCGAGCCGACGGTGCGGTCGTTGATGTCGACGCCGGAACACGGTATCCGCTCGTCGCGGGAGCGACCGTTCTCGAGTCGACCTGCTTGGACTGTGGTCTGCCGCGCATGCGCGTCGACCGCGGCGCGACGTTCGAGGTGTGTCTCGACCGTGCCTGCGAGTCGCTCGATAACGCCGTTCGTGAGCGGTTCGACCGCGAGTGGACCTGTCCGGACTGCGGGGACTATCTTCGGCTCATCCGGCGTGACGGTCGCCTGCTGGCTGGTTGTGACGCCCACCCGGACTGCGAGACGGCTTTTACAATCCCCGCAGGTCTCGTCGTGGACGACTGTTCGTGTGGACTCCCGGTCTTCGAGACGGCGACCGGACGGCGGTGTCTCGACGGCACCTGCGACCGGTGGGACGGCTGACACCCGGTCCCGTCGGGAGGGGGCTGTGGCGGGCAACCCACCGCAGGCTCTTTATTTCAGCCTCGCCCCAACGTATGTATGCAGGGCACCTTCGAGGAAGGCGTCGTCCGGGTCGACGGCGACGCCCGACAGCGCTTCTACGACGCCCGCGGCTACGGTCGCCCGCTTGACGGCAACCGGATCGAACTCGCGCCCGTCGAGGCCGCACACCTCCTGTTCCGTGACGATCTTGACGCCGTGGTCGTCCCCGATGGCGAGCGTGTCGCCGCCGCCGCCGATTCCCTCGACTTCCGAACGTTTCTCGTCGCCACAGACGCCGCCCTTCTTTTCGTCGTTTACAAGGATCTTCGGGACCGGGGATTCTACCTTTCGCCCGCCCGCGAGGGCTGGGTCGACGACCCCGGAGGCGCTGACTTCGTGGTGTATCCGCGGGGGAAAGGTCCCGCCGACGACGCCATCGCCCACCGCATCCGTGTCGCCGGCGAACGCGAAACCCTCGCCGCCGCAGCGCTCGGTGGCGTGACCCTCGCCGTCGTCGACGAGGAGGGCGAACTCACCTACTTCGAGACCGGCCGTCCGGGACCAGGTGGTGACGTAGACACCGAGGCCGAGACGCCCCGGTACGACCCACCGGCCGGGATGACGGCCTCGCTTCTCGCCGACCGGGCGGTGGTGTGGGAGCCGCCGGCGTCGCTCCACGACCGCGGGTTCTACGGCCAACGGCTCAAGGGTCGTAACGCCGACCGTGGGCCGCTCCAACTCTCCTTGGTCGAGGCGGCGTACCTCGCCCGTCGTGACGCCCTCTCGCTTCCCGAACCCCGGGTCGTCGAGCGCGGGCGGGCAGTCGAGGGCGGTCGGTTCGACCGCCGTCTCCGCGCATACGCGGCGCTCCGGGCGGCGGGGAGCGTCCCCAAGAGCGGGTTCAAGTTCGGGGCGGACTTCCGGATCTACGACGCCTTCACCACGGTCGACGAGATGGACCACTCCACGCGCCTGCTCCGGGTCGTTGCCCCCGATCACACGTTTCTTCCCCGTGACCTCTCGCTCGACGTGCGCCTCGCCGGCGGGGTCCGGAAACGAATGGTTTTTGCGCTGACCGACGTGAAAGAGGGGATACACTGGCTTTCGGTCGACCGACTCACGCCATAACATGACACGAGATACCCCGCGGAACGCCGACGGCGAGGATCCGAGCGACGTGGCCACCGACGAGACGGCCGCCGACACCGCCGCGGGCGCGGACGACGTCGCGCTCGACCCGTGGGGCTCGTCGGCCGTCGCCGACTACCGCAAACTGTTCGACGAGTTCGGTATCGAGCCCTTCGATGAGGTGCTTCCAGAGGTTCCGGCTCCCCACCATCTGATGCGCCGCGGGGTCATCTTCGGCCACCGTGACTACCGTCCCGTCGCCCGCGCGCTCCGGGAGGGTGAGGATGCGGCCGTTCTCTCCGGATTTATGCCGACCGGTGACCCCCACATCGGGCACAAACTCGTCTTCGACGAGATCATCTGGCACCAGGAACGGGGTGCGGACGCCTACGGCCTGATCGCCGACCTCGAAGCCCACAGCGCTCGCGGCCTCTCGTGGGACGAAATCGACGACCACGCCCGTGACTACCTGCTTTCGCTGCTTGCGTTGGGGTTCGACCCGGAGGCGGGCGAACTCTACCGGCAGTCGACCAACCGCGAGGTGCAGGATCTCGCGTTCGAACTCGGGTCGAAGGCCCGCCTCGCGGAGTTCGAGGGCATCTACGGCTTCGACGGCGAGACGTCGGTTTCACATATGCAGTCGGTGGTCACCCAGATGGCCGACATTCTTTATCCCCAGTTGGGAGAGCCCAAGCCGACCGTCATTCCGGTCGGCCCCGATCAGGATCCACACATGCGACTGGCGCGGGACGTGGCTGCACGGACTCGCTACTTCAAGGTGACCGAGGCGTACGCCTCCTTCGCGGCTGATCCCGGGGAACGCGACCACCTTGCCGCCGCCCACGCCGCACTCGAAGACGACTCCGACGACCCTGTGCGGTGTGAGGACGCCGCCGACTGGCTCGAGGCCGACCCGACGGCGGATGCCGACCGCGACGCGGCCATCGAGAAGCTCCGCGCCGCGGGAAAGGAGCCGCTCCGTCCTCGGGTCCGCTTTCTCGACCGAAACGCCACCGACGAGGCGTTCGACGCGCTGGTTGAGGCGGTGTCGGGCGAGAAGCGCCGATACGACGAACACGTCGACGCCTTCGAGATGGGACCGGACGAGGCCGAGGAACTCGCCCGCGAGGTGGAACTCGACCACGGCGGTTACGGCTTCCGTGCGCCCTCTTCGATCTATCACCGGTTCATGACCGGGCTGACGGGCGGGAAAATGTCCTCCTCGGTGCCGGCGAGCCACATCTCCCTGCTCGACGACCCCGAGGACGGCTACGACAAGGTAAAGGCGGCGACGACAGGCGGCCGCGAGACGGCCGAGAAGCAACGAGAACTCGGCGGTGAGGCAGACGACTGTCCCGTCTACGAACTGTATGCTTATCTGCTGGCCGGCGACGACGACGAGTTTGCGACCGAGGTGTACGAGGAGTGTGTCGGCGGCGAGCGTCTCTGTGGCGGCTGTAAGGAACAGGCCGCCGAACTCATGCGCGAGTTTCTCGAGGAACATCAGGAGAACCGTGCGGAAATGGAGGCGGTTCTCGACGGCCTCGACATCGACCTCGACTCGGATCGTCGGGGTGTCACCGGAGACGACCACTGACGCCACCCCGGCCGTCAGAACGCTTTTGCTCCGCGGCGCGTTTCGAACGGATACGGTGACCGAACCCGCCACGGCCGACGCGCTCGGGGTCGCGTTCGTTTTCGAACTCTGAGACCACGGTCGGTCGACTCCGCCCCCGGCGGCTGGACGAACCCGGTCCACTCGACGGGCCACGCTTCGGAACCCCTAACTGATCGGCTCGGATGCATCCGAACAAGAAGACGCATGCAACTCCCGGACTCACAGGTCGCGGTGTTGGAAGCCGCGAGCGCGACGGAGGACCGAACGATCGAACGGCTGAGCGAGGCGACGGGGCTGAAACCGGAGACGGTGACCGGCGCGGCGTTCGACCTCGAAACCGAGGGGTTGGTCGAGGTATCGACCGATGAAACCGTCTCTCACCAGGTGACCGACGAGGGCGAGACGTACGCCGAGGTTGGCCTCCCCGAGGTCCGTCTCTACCGCGCCGCACGCGCGGCCGGAGCGGACAACGACGCCGTCCCGATGGGACAGGTTATCGACGCGGCCGACCTCGATGGCCCCGAGGTCGATATCGCCCTCGCCAACTACGCCCGCAAGGGGTATGGCGACATCGACTCGGGGCAGGTTACCGCCGATCCGGACACCGACCCGGACGCCGATCCGGAGGCGGCGGCGCTCGCGTCGCTTTGCCCCGGTGACGACGAGGCGCAACGCCCCCCGAGCAGTCAGTCGGAGGCCGACGACGCCGACGCACTCGACCGACTCGTCCGTCGTGGCCTCGTCGACCGAACCGAGCGAGCCGTCCGCTCTGTCACGCTCACCGACGCGGGCGTGACGGCGCTGATGGAGGGCGTCGAGACGGCGGAGACCATCGACCGCCTCACGCCCGAGTTGCTCGCTTCCGGCGAGTGGCGCGATGCCGAGTTCTCGGCGTACAACGTCGAGGCCGACGCACCAGCCGAACGGGGCGGTTCGGTTCACATCCTCCGCCAGACCGCCGACCGCGTCAAGGAGACGCTGGTCGGTATGGGCTTTCGGGAGATGGGGGGGCCCCACGCCGATTCGGAGTTCTGGATCAACGACTGCCTGTTCATGCCCCAAGACCATCCGGCGCGCACCCACTGGGACCAGTTCGCACTCGACGTGCCGCCGATGGAGTCGATTCCCGACGACCTGCTGGATCGGGTCCGCTCGGCGCACCTAGAGGGTGTCGGCGAGGACGGCGACGGCTACCACTCGCCGTGGACCGAGGCGGTGGCCCGCGAGGTCGATCTCCGGGGCCACACCACGTCGTTATCGATGCGCTACCTCTCTGGAACCGAGATCGGCGACCTCGACCCGCCGGAGCGGTTCTTTAGCGTCGAGAAGGTGTACCGCAACGACACGCTCGATCCGACACATCTGCTCGAATTCTTCCAGATCGAAGGCTGGGTGATGGCGGAAAACCTCTCGGTGCGGGACCTGATGGGCACGTTCGAGGAGTTCTACCGACAGTTCGGCATCACCGACCTGGAGTTCAAGCCCCACTACAACCCATACACCGAACCGAGCTTCGAACTGTTCGGCACACATCCCGAGACGGGCGAGTTGATCGAAATCGGCAACAGCGGCATGTTCCGCGAGGAGGTTCTCCGGCCGCTCGGTGTCGAGTGCGACGTGATGGCGTGGGGGTTGGCGCTCGAACGACTCCTGATGCTCATGTACGGCTTCGACGACATCCGCGACGTACACGGGACGCTCTGTGATCTGGATCTCCTGCGGAACACGGAGGTGTTACACTGATGCCCGTCGTCGACGTCGACCCCGACGAGCTTCGACGGTTGACGGGACACGACGAGAAAAGCGACGAGGAGTTGAAAACGGACCTGTTCGCCCTCGGCTTGGAGTTCGAAGGTGAAACGGAGGACGGCCTGTTGCAACTGGAGTTCGGGCCGGACCGGCTGGACCGACTCTCCGTGGAGGGGGTCGCCCGGTCGCTTCGGTACCAGTACGGCGACGACCGTGGTGTGTACGTCCCGAACACGAACGACGCCGACTGGACGATCGTCGTCGAGGAGTCGGTGCCCGACGAGCGACCCTGTGTCACCGGCGCGGTGATCCGCGGGGTCGACCTCGACGACGATGCCCTCGACTCGCTGATCCAGTTACAGGAGAAACTCCACGCCACGATGGGGCGCAAGCGCGCGAAGGGGGCTATCGGCATTCACGACCTGACGATGCTGAAAGGGGCGGCGTACGATCCGGAGGGCGACGGCGGCCCGGCCGGCAACTCGATCACCTACCGCGGGGTCGCCCCCGACGGTGACCGGTTTGTCCCTCTTGATGCCGACCGCGAGATGACGCCCGCGGCGGTGCTGGCCGACCACCCCACGGGTGAGACGTACGCCTCGCTCGTCGGGGCGTACGACCGCTATCCCGCTATCTACGACGAGATCGGGCTGTTCTCGTTCCCGCCGGTCATCAACGGCCGCCGGACGGAGGTGTCGACGGATTCGCGGAACCTCTTCGTCGAACTGACAGGGACCGACCAGTGGACCATCGACCGGATGTGTAATGTGATCTGCTACGCACTGGACGCCCGCGGCGCGACGATAGAGGAGGTGGGGGTCGACTACCCGGATGGGCGTCTGGTCCGTCCGGACTTCGAGGTGGAGACAAAAACAGTCACCCACGACCGCATCGAGTCGATGCTTGGTATCGACCTCGACGTCGAGGAGACTGTCGACCTTTTCGAGCGGTCCGGACTCGACGCGGTGCCGGACGAGACCGATGGCACATACGAGGTGTCGATCCCGCCGTACCGCACCGACGTCATTCACCCCCTCGACCTGATCGACGACGTCGGCCGGGCCTACGGATTCAACGATCTCGACCCCCGGTATCCGGACGTGGCGACCGTCGGGAGCCGACACGACCGGTCGAAACTCGAATCGGCCGCCCGGACCCGTCTTGTCGGTCTCGGCTTCGAGGATCTGCTCAACTTCCATATGATTTCGGAGCCCGAAAACTACGACCGGATGGGACTCACGGCCGGGACCGGGGCCTACGGCGGCGACCCACCGGTGACCATCACCGAACCGTACAGCGAGGACTACACCATGCTCCGGACGTGGGCGCTTCCCTCCCTGTTGATGGTGTTGGAGAACAACACCCACCGGACGTACCCACAGGACCTCGCGGAGGTCGGTCTCGCCGCCTACGCTGACGACGACGAGAACACCGGAGTGGCGGAACGGCGCACCGTCGCGGCCGCACTGGCCCGTCACGACGCTACCTACGAGAACGCCAAGTCTCGACTCGCGGCGCTGTGTCGGGGCTTCGGTGTCGATCTGGTGACCCCCGCCACCGACCACCCGACGTTTATCGACGGCCGTGTGGCCGACGTGGTGATCGACGGCGAGACGGTCGGTGTGATCGGTGAGATCCACCCGCGAGTGCTGGTCGAACACGACCTTGACCTGCCGGTTGTGGCGTTCGAGTTCCGGTTGGACGCGTTGGCGTAACCGCCGCCGCGAACGATCCGCGGATCGCCCCCAACCGAGGTGTTTAACACCGGTCGCTCCGGTAGCGTCACGCGAGCACTACTATGCCGCGCGGAGAATACGACCCGGAGACGGTCGAACGACAGTGGCAGGAGCGGTGGGTCGAGGAGGATCTCTACGCCTACGAGGGCGAGGGGGCTGTAGATCCGGACACCGTCTTCTCCATCGACTCACCGCCGCCGACGGTGTCCGGGAGCCTCCACTGGGGGCACGTCTACGGGTTCACCCTGCAGGACTTTGTCGCCCGATACAACCGGATGCAGGGCGAGGACGTGTTCTTTCCGTTCGGCTACGACGACAACGGCATCGCATCGGAGCGCCTCGCCGAGGACGAACTCGACGTCCAACATCAGGATTACGACCGCGACGTGTTTCAGGAGATGTGTCGCGGCGTCTGTGCGAAGTACGAGGCGGACTTCACCGAAAAGATGCAGGCACTCGGTATCTCCATCGACTGGACCGAGACCTACCAGACCATCGAACCCCGCGTCCAGCGCATCTCCCAACTCTCCTTTATCGATCTCTACGAACAAGGCCGGGAGTACCGCCAGCGCGCCCCCGCCATCTGGTGTCCGGACTGCGAAACCGCCATCTCGCAGGTCGAGATGGAGGACTCCGAACAGGATTCCCACTTCCACGACATCGAGTTCGGCGTCGCGGGGAGCGACGAGACGTTCACCATCTCGACGACCCGACCCGAACTCCTGCCGGCCTGTGTCGCGGTGTTCGTCCACCCCGACGACGACCAGAACGGGTATCTGGTTGGCGAGGAGGCCGACATCCCGTTGTTCGGCCAGACCGTCCCCATCATCGAGGACGAACGCGTCGATATGGAGACGGGTTCGGGAATCGTGATGTGTTGTACGTTCGGTGACCAGACCGACATCGAGTGGTATCAGGCCCACGACCTTCCCCTCCGGATCGCCATCGACGAGTCGGGGACGATGACCGACGTGGCAGGCGAGTACGAGAACCTCTCCGCCGAGGACGCCCGCGAACGCATCGTCGACGATCTCGACGACGCCGGGGCGTTGCTGGACCGGTGGCCAATCTCACACGTCGTCAACGTTCACGAGCGGTGTGACACCGAGGTCGAGTTTCTCGTCACCGAGCAGTGGTACATCAAACTGCTCGACAAAACCGAGGAGTACCTCGACGCCGGGCGGTCGATGAACTGGTTCCCGGAGAAGATGTTCACGCGGTACAAAAACTGGATCGAGGGACTGCAGTGGGACTGGGCCATCTCCCGCCAGCGGTCGTCGGGCATCCCATTCCCGGTGTGGTACTGCGACGACTGTGACACCGAGATCATCGCCGACCGCCACCAGCTACCGGTCGATCCCCTCTCTGACGATCCGCCTGTCGACGCCTGTCCGGAGTGTGGCTGTGAGATGTTCGTTCCGGAGAACGACGTGTTCGATACGTGGGCCACCTCCTCGCTGACGCCGCTGATCAACGCCGGGTGGGAGTTCGACGCCGACGTCGGCGAAATGGCCATCGAACGCCCCGAACTCTACCCGATGAACGTGCGCCCGCAGGGCCACGACATCATCTCCTTTTGGCTGTTCCACACCGTCGTGAAGTGTTACGAACACACCGGCGAGGTCCCCTTCGACAGCGTGATGATCAACGGGATGGTGCTCGACGAAAACCGGGAGAAGATGTCGAAATCGAAGGGGAACGTCGTTGCACCCGACGCGGTACTGGAGGAGTTCCCGGTCGACGCCGCGCGCTACTGGGCCGCCGGCAGCGCCGTCGGCGACGACCTGCCGTACAAGGAGAAGGGGCTCCGCGCCGGCGAACGCCTGATGCGGAAACTCTGGAACGCGTCGAAACTCGTCGACGATCTCACGCCCGAAAAGCGACTCCCCCGGCCGGACCTCCGGGAGATCGACCGCTGGCTGCTGGCCGAACTCGACGACCAGATCGAGACCGTCTCCGAACACTTCGAGCGCCGCGAGTTCTCGAAGGCCCGTGACGGCCTCCGCTCCTTTTTCTGGCATACGTTCTGTGACGACTACCTCGAAATCGCCAAACAACGCCTCCGCGACGGGCCGGACCCGTCGGCGGCGTACACGCTTCAGGTCGCACACCGACGCTTCTGTAAGCTGTTTGCCCCTATTCTCGCCCACGTCACGGAGGAACTCTGGCGGGAACTGTACAGCGAGGGGAGCGTTCACACGACCGACTGGCCGGAGCCACTCGGCGTTGAGGCAGACCTCGCGGCGGGCGAACGGGCGATGACCGTGGTGGGTGCACTCCGGAAGTTCAAATCGGACAACCAGTTGTCGATGAACGCCGACGTGGACGCGGTCCGGGTGTACGGCGACGTCTCGGCGTTTGCCGAGGATATCCGGCGGGTGATGCACGTCGATGAACTGGAGTCCGTCGATGAGGAGCCCCCGGTCGAGTCGGTCGTTGCCGGCGTCGATCTGGACTACTCCTTGGTCGGTCCCGAGTTCGGCGGACAGGTGCCCGCAATCGAGGCCGCAATCGAGGCCGACGACTACGAGGCCGTAGACGGTCGTCTCCACGCCGACGGCGCCGAACTCTCCCCCGAGATGTTCGACCTCGACGAGGAGCGACGTTACACCGGGGACGGAGAAATGATCGAGGCGGGCGAAACGGTCGTTATCGTCCGGAACTAGCACTAGCGGTCGACGCCGACCGCATCCGCCACCGAGTCGAAGCCGTCCCGGTCCAACAGATCGAGGAGCCCGCTGTTGATGTCGCGTGCAAGCCCCGGTCCCTCGTACACCAGCCCGGTGTACAACTGGACGACACTCGCTCCTGCACGGATCTTTCGGTAGGCGCCTTCGGCGTCGGTGACGCCGCCGACCCCCACGACCGGCACGTCGGTCCGGTCGGCGATGAACTGAATCATCCCCGTCGCCTCCTCCTCGATTGGCTTTCCGGAGAGCCCACCGCGTTCTGCCTGACTCGGATTCCTCAGGCCCGGCGGCCGGTTGACGGTCGTGTTGGTGGCGACGACGCCGTCCAGGTCCAGATCATCGACGACGGCGAGAGCCTCGTCGATGGCCGGGGCCGCCAGGTCCGGCGAGAGCTTCACCAACAACGGCTCGGCCCCGGCGTCAACCAGTCCCCCGAGGATGCGTTCGAGCGACTCGCGGTGCTGGAGTTCGCGCAGGCCGGGCGTGTTCGGACTGGAGACGTTCACGACGAAATAGTCGCCGGCGTCGGCCACCCGGTCGTACGTGTACCGGTAGTCGTCGGCCGCCTCGTCGAGTGGCGTCGACTTTGACTTCCCGATGTTCACACCGACGGGCGCGTCCGGAAGGGTCGCGTTGTTGAGCCGTGCGCCGATCCGGTCGGCGCCCTCGTTGTTGAATCCCATTCGGTTGATCAACGCGCCGTCCTCGGGGAGCCGAAAAAGACGGGGACGCGGGTTGCCGGACTGTCGCTCGGCGGTGACGCCGCCGATTTCGACGTGGCCGAAGCCGAGGGCCGTCAGCACCGACGGGATCTCGCCGTTCTTATCGAAGCCGGCTGCGACACCGACGGGATTGTCGAACTCGAGTCCGAACGCCTCGGTACGCAGGCGGTCGTTCTCGACCGCGTACCGTTCCCGAAGCGCAGTCTCGACGAGCGTGTGTTGGACCCCCCGGAGTAATCGGTGCGTGGCCCGGTGGGCTGTCTCCGGTGGTAGTGTGAACAACAACGGTTTGAGCGCGTCGTATCCGTTCATCGGTCGTTAGCTCCGGCGTTTGGCGGCGACGACCGCCCCCCGTTACGGTCGCGAACACTCATCCGTTCAAAAGTCGTGTTCCACGTCGTCCTGATCGGCCTTTTGAATGATGATCTTGCCGTCACGGACCCGGACGAACACCTCGTCGCCGATATCCATGCCGGCTACGGCGAGTTCGTCTTCGTGGAGGTTCACGTGGACGTTGTGGTACTCGCCGTTCTCGTCCTTGGCACCGCTTGGACTGAGCTTCTTTTTCCGGACCATCGGGGGTGTCTATCCGTTTTCACCCTAGCACACACATAAGTGTTGTCTACTCACCGACGGCGGCCGCCGCCGCCCGACGCGACGGATACGCCGGTCGGTTCCGCCCGGCGCTCACACCGCCACCCCCGTGAAGCCCCCCGATTTGCCGATATATTTATGTTGTGGCATGTGTTCGATTCCCATAGAGGTACGAAACCATGGTACGAGAGGACGGTAAGCGGAATTTCGTGATGCGCGAGGAGAGTAAAGAGGACAGCGTGTTCTCGGGCAACATGCCCCGACAGGCCGCGCTGAAGGCGGCCCGCCGTCTCGACCCGGAGGACTCGGAGGCACAGGCCGAGGCCGACGCCGAGGAGATACGGCTCCGGGAGAAAGGGACGGACAAAGTCCATATCTTCGAGGCGTGGGCGTGGGAACAGGAGGCCCCGGACGACAAACCCGACTGGATGGGTGAAGAGATAACCAAAGGGAACGTCTCGAAAAAGGGAATCGAACACCTCGAAGAGTGATGCCGCCCACAGCGGAACGACGAGCGCCGACAGGGCTTTGACCATGCAACGACCACCGTCCGCCCGCGCGGCCGCTCCCCGGCGGGACCGTCCGTGCAAGCGGGGGATGACCGACCGGCCTCCAGCCGCGCAACACCGCCTTTTCCACCATGTCGTTTCGTCCCATGGAACCGTCCCGCGAAGACGGTCCTCTTCGACGGGCTTATGTGTACCACCGGCGTTTCGTATGTTACGCACGCCATCGGCGCCGATTCCGGCGCCCGGAACCGATCCGGTAACCGACACAATCGACTGCCGACGGTGGAACGCTTCCGACGGTCTTAAGTGATTAAGAGCGCTCGGTTGTAATGCGAAGTGCGGCGAGGGCACGACGCCCTCGGCTCGGATGCACACGCCAGTCGGCCGACCCAGCATACCCGATCAACGGGTTTATATGGGCCGCCCGACTCGGTTCAAGTCCGGACGAAACATGAGGATTCCACCTCTGCGGTCCGCCGTAAGACGG
>NZ_JAQCNJ010000046.1 GCF_028275055.1 Haloplanus sp. | reverse complement strand
TTCGTCTTCGCCCACGACTTCACCGTCTTCGGCGGCTCGCTCGGCGAGGTGATGGCCGAGAAGATCTGTAAGGTGATGGACAAAGCGATGGATGTCGGCGCACCTATCGTCGGTCTCAACGACTCCGCGGGCGCACGCATTCAGGAGGGTGTCCGGAGTCTCGCGGGCTTTACCGACATCTTTCACCGCAACGAACGCGCAAGCGGTGTTGTCCCCCAGATATCGGGGATCATGGGTCCCTGTGCCGGCGGCGCGGTCTACTCCCCCGCGATCACGGATTTCGTGTTCATGGTCAACGACACCAGCCACATGTTTATTACCGGTCCGGACGTGATCGAAACGGTCACCGGCGAGGAGGTGACGTTCGAGGAGCTCGGCGGTGCGGCGACCCACGCATCGAGAACGGGCGTCGCTCATGGCGCCTTCGACGACGAGGAGACGGCGCTCAACAACATCCGCAGACTGCTCTCGTATCTCCCACAGAACAACGTCGAGGATCCCCCACGGGTCGACCCGTGGGACGACCCGGACCGCCCGGCGGACGAACTCACCGATGTCGTTCCGGACGAGCCGCGGAAACCCTACGATATGCGGGACGTGGTCGGAGGGACCGTCGACGAGGGCTCGTTTTTCGAGATTCACGCCGACTGGGCGAACAACGTCGTCGTCGGCTTCGGCCGCCTCGACGGCCACGCCGTCGGCGTCGTCGCCAACCAACCCCAGTCGAACGCCGGAACGCTGACGGTCGACGCCAGCATGAAGGCGGCGCGGTTCGTCCGCTTTTGCGACGCGTTCAACGTCCCCATCGTCACCTTTGTCGACGTGCCGGGGTACATGCCCGGCACCGATCAGGAACACCGGGGGATCATCCGCCACGGCGCGAAACTCCTCTATGCCTTCTCGGAGGCGACCGTGCCCCTTCTCACGGTGATCACGCGGAAGGCCTACGGCGGGGCCTACTGCGTTATGGCGTCGAAACATCTCGGCGCGGACGTGAACTACGCGTGGCCCACCGCGGAACTCGCGGTGATGGGACCGGAGGGCGCGGTGAATATCCTGTACAGCGACGAACTCGCCGAGGCCGACGACCCCGACGCCCGTCGGGCGGCTCTGGTCGCGGAGTACCGCGACGAGTTCGCCAATCCATACACCGCCGCCGACCGGGGGTTCATCGACGACGTGATCGAACCCCGGAACACCCGGACGCGGTTGGTCGATGACCTCCACATGCTCAAGACCAAACGCGAGAGCCCCCCCGAAAAGAAACACGGTAACATCCCGATCTGATGGTCGAGACACCGGATACCGACATCGACCGCGGTGTCGAACTCGACATCGACCTCTCGGACGACGCCGACGCCGAGGAGGCCGCGGCCATCGCGGCGGCCGTGGGTGCACACGTCCGAGACAGCCGTCTCGCCGCGGCCACAGCGGCCGAAACCGAACGAACGGCCGACGCGTGGGCCGGCAGGCGATGGGTTTTCGCCGGGCGACTCCGAGTCGTCAACGGACGGTCGGTCCGGGTCACCGACACGACGCCGGCCGACGGGTGGGTCGCCGCCGACCGGGCCGACCGCCTCTGATCGGTTCGGGACGATGCCCGAACGCGTGTGTCGGCCGACCCTGGCTTCAGTACCAGTATACGATCGTCATACCGGCCCGTGAGGAGGACGAGCGACCGGGACGGGTTCGGACTGTCCATCGTCGACGGTCCCGTCCGGGCGTACGGCGGCCGGGCGTGGGTCGGTGCCGACAAGCCAAGCGGCCTCGCCTTTTGGGTCGAACTCTGCCGGGCGTGACCCGCGGTGCGGCGATCGAGCGGAGACGCTGAAAAAACAACCGGTTCAGGAACCCTGCGCCGGGCCGGCGTTCTTCCGTGTGATGTAGCCGGCGATCCGGTTGCGAACACCCTTCGATTCGACGTTTGTCAGCTTCGATACGCTCTCCTTGTTCGTCTCGAAGTCGGCGTTAAACGCCTCCGGATAGCGCTCGAGAAGGAGCCCGCCGAGCTGTTTGACGTATTTGGGTTTGATGGCCATATCGGTAGCTGAGGCGAGTGGGCCACTAAAACGATTCGTTCCGGTCGCGCCAGTCGGTCAACTCGTCGACCCGGTCGAAGGCCGCACGCTCCCGCGGGCCGCCACACCGTTCGACCGTCTCCGCGAAGTACGCGAGCCGATCCAGCAGGGTCGCGGTGTCGTAGGCCGGCACGTCGAGTCGTGAGGCCGCCACCGTCGCGTCGACGACGGCGTAGAACCCGCGGTTGGTCGTCGGTACCGTCCGCTCGACGACGTTCGACGACGTCGGTGTGAGTGCCCACCGCACCCACTCGGTCCCGTCCTCGTCGCCCTCGGCCACGCGTTCCGTGTCCACTTCGACCCACGCGGCCGCGCCGTCCCGGACCGGCTCCTCGGTTTCGGTGATGTCGAGGGCGGCGTCGACGAACTCGCGAGGATCGGTCGTGAACTGGACGACACCGCCGCCACGGCGTTCGAAGTTACCCCGGGTCCGTGTCTGCCCCCACGTCACCGCGGTGACCGGGTCGTTCTCGGTATCCGGGGCGTGGAGACCAAGCGCCGCCTGGTTCCAGCGGTCGTTCGGACCGAGCGTCGCCACCACCGACTCGGTGACGCCGCGAAGCGCCACCGGCCACCCCGCCGGAGCCGCGGCGTCGCTCACACCCGAACCCCCCATTCGAGGGCGACAAAGGCCGTCGCCGCGACCAGATCCGCAGTCGTCCCGGGGTTGATCCCCTCCTCGTGGAACGCGTCGGCCAGATCCGCCGCGGCGTCGAGGTCCCCCTGAACGTCGGCGGCGCGTCGGCTCACCGCCCGCGCCCGCTCCTCGCCGTGTTCGATTGCGACGAGCGTGTCCGGTCGCTCCGCGAGGCAGTCGAGAAAGACCCGCGCGAGACGGTCGGTGATCGGTCCGTCGTCGGCGAGCACGCGGTCGGCGGCCCGGAAGGTGCGCTCGAAGCCGGTCGTCCACTCGCTGGCGTTGCCGTCCCGGTCGGCGCTCAGGGCCATCACGTCCGCGAGCGTCAGTCCGCGTTCCCGGAGCGTCGGGACTGCGTCGCCACCCCGTCGCACGTCGAGCGCGTCGGCCTCCGGCGGCGGGTCGTCGACCGCCACGTCGACGTACTCGAACGCGCGGTAGAACCCCGCCGCGTCGTCGACAGTGGTCGCCGCGGTGACGCTTGTGACGCCCGATTGCGACAGGCGGTCCGTCGTGGCCGCACGCACCAGCGGAACGAGGAGGAGCAGACAACCGAACTGTGTGTTGTCGCCGTCCTGTTGGCTCATCCCACGGACGCCCCGTTCGAAGGCGTCGCCGAGACCGGGGATCGAGTCGGGGTCGCCACCGTCGTTGCCGGCGGCCAGTCGGAGGCCCGGTCTGGCGCCGACCGCCCCAGCGAGAAAGTGCTCAAACCGGAGGTCGTCGTACTCGCGGTGTCGGTCGACGTTACCCGGCTTGGGCGTGCTCGCGACCTCGAGATGGAGCGCGAGTTGGGCGTGGTCGACGGGCGTCATGTCGGGACGGGGGTGGTCGCTCCGGGTCACCGGATCACCTCCGGCCCGCGGTCGGGGGTGACGGGACTCCGGGGCGCGCTGTTCTTCGAGCGCCGCTTCCAGTCGGCGGTGGCGCGGGCGACCCGTCGGAGGACCGCCGGATCGTCGCTCGCCCGGCCGACGCTGACGCCGTCGGCGCCGTAGCCGAGATACTCCCACGCCGTCCGCCGGTCGCGGACGCCGTTGTTGGCGAGCAGGAAGAGGTCGGGCGCGGCGGCGGCGATCTCGGCGACGACGGCTTCGGAGTCCATCGCGTCGACGTGGAGGGCATCGGCACCCGCGTCGGCGAGTCGGGACGCGAGAGCCGGGAGATCGACGCCGTCGACCTCCGTCCGCATCTTCACGCTCACGGTCGCGTCGGCGTCGCTGGCGGCGGCGACGTACCGCGCCAGTCGGTCGGTATCGCGTAACAGCGTCTCCCCACAGCCGACCGCGCGGAGTTCGTCCTGTCGGCAGTGGGCGTTGATCTCGAGAACGGCGTCGTGGGTGGCACAGAGCTGTGCGGCCCTGCGGACCGGACCGAGGGTCGTGCTCCGGACGTTCATCCCCGCTCGGATCGGGGCGTCGTCGAGGGCGGCGAGTTGGTCGTCGACAAACGCGAGCGGGTCTGCGGGAAGAAACTCCTCGCGCCCGCGGGCGATCAACCCCTCGGCGGCAGACCGCGAGGCGTCGTCGATGGCGATCCCCCCGAGAACGGCGAGGTCGGCGTGGGGGATTCCGGCCCGCGCCCACGCCGCGTCAGCCGCCCCGCTGAGGCTGGCGAGTGCGAGCATCACGACACCTCCGTGAGCGCCTCGGCGACGGCACGGATCACCCGCCGAGCGTCGGTGTCGGTGTCGATCCGCGTGTCGGTGCGGACGGTCGGGCGGTCGAGATCGGTTCCGTCGTCGGTGTCGAGAACGAACGCGTCGACAAAGGGGTATGCCGCGGCGACGCCGGCGGTCGATGCATCCCGTCCGACACCGCGCATCAACTCGGCGGCCGGGCCGGAGAACACCTCATCCTCGACAAAGGGAGAGACGGCAACGACCGGCGTGGCGTCAAGTGCGTCGTCGATCCCCGGGAGCGCACGGATCGGCCCGACGCTCGTAATGGGGTTTGAAGGGCCGATCACGACGGGGTCGCCGAGGGCGTCGAGCACCTCAGGGGTCGGCTCCGCGGTTTCCGCGCCCCGGAACTCTACGTCGGTGACGACCGGGGCAGCGCGGCGCGCAACCCAGTACTCCTGAAAGTGCATCGCGCCCGCCTCGGTGTGGACGATCGTCGCGACGGGGTCATCGCTCATCGGCAGAAGCCCCATCTTGAGGCCGAAGGCGTCGGCAAGCAGTCGGGTAACCTCGGTGAGTGTGTGTCCCTCGTCGAGGAGGCCAGTCCGGGTGAGATGGACCGCCCGGTCGCGGTCACCGATCGTCATAAACTCCCCGACGGCCGAGAAGCGGCGCCACCGGGCAAGGCGTCGACCCTCGGTCTGACGGTCGGGGGGTAAATAGTGCGGCCCGTCGGGAAGGTCGGCGGCCGATGCCAACCGGCGGAGTTCGTCGTGGGTCGCGGTCGTGTCGCCGTCGATCCCCCACCACGTCTCCCGGTCGAGAACGCCGCCGCCATGGAAAAGGACGGTGTCGAGGTCGGGACAAACGAGGTGGCCACCGAGTTCCACGTCGTCGCCGGTGTTGGCCACGACCGTCACCGCCGCGGGGTCGAAGGCGGCCCCGACCCCGTCGAGCAGTTTCGGCGTACCCGTCCCACCGGCGAGAAAGGTCGTCATAGATTGGGTAATGCGTCGGTGGATTTGTGTTTTTGGGGCGGTCGTCCGGGCCGGTGTCCCCGGTCACGGCTCGACAGCCCGATGGCCGTAACGTACATACCGACCGATATCCCTGATGGGGACGTATGCCGAGCTGTCAGAACTGTGGTTCGTTCGTTACCGACGACTACGTCCGAGTGTTCGCACCGACCGGAATGACCGAACCGCGCGTCTGTCCGAACTGCGAGGACCTGGTCCGCGACGGTGCCGATATCCGACAGGCACGCGCGAGACGGCAGTGACGTGACGTGACGTGACGGTGCGCCAAAGCGCCCACGCTTAACCGCTCGGCTCCCCCACAGCCCGTATGCTCACGTTTGTCGGACTCGGCCTCTACGACGAGCGGTCGATAACGGTCAAGGGACGGGACGCCCTCCATCGGGCCGACCGTGCCTTCGCGGAGTTTTATACCAGTCGCCTCGTCGGCACCTCCGTCGCGGAGCTTGAAGCCCACCACGGCGTCGATATCGAGGTTCGGGACCGCGCCGGTGTCGAGCGTGATCCGGCCCCGATCCTCGACGCCGCCGCCGACGGGGATGTCGTTTTTCTGACCGCCGGCGACTCGATGATCTCGACGACACACGTCGACCTCCGTCTGCGGGCCATCGACCGCGGCATCGACACGCGGGTGATCCACGGCGTCTCCGCGGCATCGGCCGCGAGCGGGCTTACCGGCCTCCAGAACTACCGCTTCGGCAAGGCGGTGACGCTCCCCTTTCCCCGCGCTCACGGCGGCGACGACGTGCCGGCGTCCGTCGCCGACTCGGTCGAGACGAACCGCGAACGCGGCCTCCATACGCTCGTCTACCTCGACATCAAGGTCGACGACGGCCGCGGCGCGAACGCGGGCGAGACGTACATGACAGCCGATCGTGCGGCCGAACTGCTTGCCACGGAGTGGCCGGACACGCTGGCGGTAGCGGTGGCGCGGGCGGGAAGTCCCGACCCCGTCGTTGCCGCCGACCGCCTCTCGGTGCTTGCGACACGAACCTTCGGCGACCCGCTTCACCTCCTGGTGGTGCCGGGCGAGGTCCACCACGTCGAGGCCGACGCGCTACGGACACTCGCCGGCGCGCCGGCGGACACGCTCCCCGAGAACTGACCGAGTCAGGGGGCAACGATCGAAAGCACCAGTCCCAGCGCGATACCCGCGAAAACGAGAAGCAACGCCCAGAACATGAACCGATCCGCTCCCTTCATACGATGGAGCTACGCCCGCCAGCCCGGTAAGACCGGCGGCGAAATCCGAGCCGGTCCGGCCGGTCCGGCCGGAGCGGATCAGTCCGCACCGGGGCCGAGTTCGTTCTCGTCGGGCAGGTCGAGCGCCTCGCGGAGGTCGTACTCCTTCCGCGTGACGATGTAGAGAACGTCCTCGACGATCGTCAACAGTTCGGGAAGCTCCCGGATCACGAGAAAGGTGATGCCGACCAGAGCAACCACCGCGAGCACCTGGCTGATGACCCGATCCGAGAGATAGAACGAAACCTTGTACGGGTCGGTGCCGCCGAACAGAAAGAGCACCTCGTCGACGAACCACTGCATATACTGTTTGCCGAACATCACAGCGATAAACGTCGTGCGCATGATGTTGAGAACGTAGATGATGGGCACGGCAACGGCGAACGCACGGAGTTTCCGGGAGAACGGCGCGTCGACAGCGGCGATAAGACCGACAAAGATGGCGATGCTTCCCAGCCCGGTACACGCGAGGATGATCGAAAAGAGAATGACGTGTCCGCCGTCGGTGACGAATTTGAACGTGTTGAGATAGCCTTGGTCACCCTCGACGAGCGTCGGCGAGTAGCCCAGAAGTTCCATCGCCCACTGGGTCTGTGCGGTCGTATGAGAGATGAGAACGTACCGCGGCGACGGGAGCGAGAGGCCGGCGAGTGTCACCGCCGGTATCGTCTCGAAGGGGAGGTAGACGGCGCCCATAACGGCGACGGCCGTCGAAAGAACGAACAACGAGTCACGGCCGGCGCGGAGAAGCCAACCGACGTACAACGACGCGGGGACGGCGGCGAGAGAGAGGATCCCCTCGACGAAGCTCTTTTGTTCGAACGCGAAATGGGGGACCAGTGCCGCCCAAAAGAGGGCGAAAACGGCCCACGCACCGACCGTCGCCGGTCGTGCACCGGCACGATCAAACCGCCTGAGGAGCGTCCCGGTGAGAAAGAGGCCAACGACGACCCAAGCGAGGGCGTCGGTGAGTGGGCCGGCCATGCCCGGAGTGACGATACCGACCGATAAATCCTTTATTCTTCATAATCCCAATGTCAGGTCCGGCATCCCGCCGAGGAGTCCGCCGAAGGCCGTTTCGTACCCTTCGTGGCGGGCGGTCTGGGGCTGGACGGTCACCGAGAGCGTGAGGTCGTCGCCCGAGGCAACGCTCTCAACGACCGTTCCGTAGTGGTAGCCCAGTTCGGGGTTGAGCGTCCGTTCGAGGACCGTGTCGGCGATCGTCTCACCGTCACGGTCGAGTGTCGCCGACAGCCCCATCGCCGGGATCACCATCCGGTTGTACCGACTCCGGGCCGAGACGGCGAGATAGGTGCCCGATTCGTCGATGCCCGACGGCGGGTCGTCGAGAACGGTGACCACCAGACGCGCGTC
This sequence comes from Haloplanus sp., assembly GCF_028275055.1. Lineage (GTDB taxonomy): Archaea > Halobacteriota > Halobacteria > Halobacteriales > Haloferacaceae > Haloplanus. Next base: position 56,256 of record NZ_JAQCNJ010000046.1, on the reverse strand, counting down.
GTTGCTGGTCCCCGATCCGAGAACCGTCCCCGGCAGGGCGGACTCGGCTGGGGCGACGGCCGTCGGAAGCGACCCCATCGACATCGGATCGACCGCCCCGGGGGTCCCGGCGTCCTCGAGTTGCCGGAAGTCGATCTCCGCTTTCGCGTTCTCGCTGTACTCGAAAGGAATGTCGACGGTCGCCGGGTCGCCGAACCGCCCCTCGAATGCGCCCGTTCGGCGGATCTGCATCGCGCCGACGCTCAGCCGAACGTCGTAGGTTCCGTCGCCATCGAGTCCGAAGTTCGCCCCGTAATGAAAGCCCATCGGCTGTGAGAGCATCGGATAGATCGTCTCCTGGGAGACGAGCGAGCCGTCGCGGTAGAGTTCGGCCGACAGGCCGGTCTCGGGCAGCACCGTCTTGCTTTCTCGGTCCCAGACGCTGGCCATCAGGTGAACGGCGTCGTCGCGGTCGATCTCGGTGAGTGAGACGTCGTCGCCGTTGACGTTCCAGAACCGGTGGGGGTAGCTGTACAACAGGCCGACCGCGTACTCGCCGCTCGTCGCCGTGTCGACGGTCTCCATCCCTTCGACGTGAGTCGGGCGGTAGACGCCGTCCGGTCGATCTTCGAGGACCGACGGCACGCCCCCGGCCTGTGTCTCGGCGAGGCTCGAACAGCCCGCCATCGACGCCACCGCGAACGCGCCTCCAGCCCGAAGCAGGTCTCGACGCTCCATACACATATTCGGGCCTGAGCGGGAAAACCCGTTCTGGTCCGGTCCTCGAACGGATCACTCCGGATCGGGTGTTGGGAGTGCCCGGTGTCGCCGCGGTGGGACCAAAAAGTAGCCCCGGCGACGGGCGAAGATGTACTCCAGAATGCCGTTGTTGACGCGCTGTCTCACCGCCGGCGTCGCCGCCGTCGCGTCGGTGCCGTTCATCGACCGTCGAACCGTCTCGAACTCGGCGATGGTCCGTTGCAGCGACGGGAAGTGGAGACTCGCCACCGCCTTCTCCGACCCGATGTCGTCGGTCGATTCGAAATGCCGACGCAGGAGACGAACGTTTCCCTCCGGGTCGCGGTTCGCCCGCGCCGCCTTCTGAGCGTGTCCCACGCGACCGTACTCCTTTGCGTCGGCCACGACGTCGTCGACGAATCGGTCGATGCCGCTGTCGGCCCCGAGGGTCTCGCCGACCCCCTCAACCAGGTCGTTCTCGGCGTGGCCCGGGCTGAACAGTTCCGTCACCCGCTCGTCGTAGGACTGCTCGTCGTACCAGTCGTCGAGACGCTGCCGGATGTTGGCGATCACCTTCGTCGTCCCGCCGGCGAAGGGGCCGGAGTCGAGGGTGACGTAGGACTCGGTCGCCTGATTGCCACGGAAGCCGGCGGTAAAGCCCATAAACAGCGGCGAAGCCTCGGGGACGGGCCGGGAGTCGGGAACCCCCGCGGCGTCCTGGTTCTCGGCGGGGAGGCCCGCGCCGACGAAACCGGTCCGCCGGGAGTCGATTGTCGCCACGTCGGTCAGCGACGGAACGGTGACCCCGTTCGCAGTCTCGCGTTCACCCCGGAGGGCACGGTCGGCGGCGAGAACCACCTCCGGACGGTCACTCGCCAGGTGAAGCACCGCGTCCTGCCGGTCGAACGTCGGTGACTCGAACGGCGAGAGCGCGCTCGGTTCGGGGAGCGAGACGCCGGCCGGGTCGACGTCGAACCGGTCGAAGTATGACGGCGAGTAGGCCACCGAGTGGAGGAGGCCGTCGTTGCTCCACTCGTATGCGCGGTCCAGTCCGTCGAGCGTCTCGACGAGACCGGCCCGGTCGTCGTCGGCCGGCGGGCCGGCGCCGTCGATGTCGAAGTAGATGAGGATCTGGTGGGCGGGGAGTTGCGTGTTACCGTGGTCGTCGTGGCGGACGTGCTCCCGCCACGCGTGTTGTCTGGATGGCTTGGCGTCGGGGTCGCCGGTCGGTGCGTCGGCTCCGTCGGCACGGTTGAGACAGGCGCTCAACGCACCGGCGCTGCCGATAGCGACGGCGGCTTTCATAACGGTCCGTCGCGGGAGGTCGCCGTCGAACATGGGGTAACGTCGGTTGGGGGCTTGCACGCATCGGGGTTGTGGTTCGGCTCTCGAAGGCGAGCGCTACCCGTCGCTGTGTCCGTCGACGAGTCGGGTGAACCGGTCGACCAGGCGCTCCGGGAGGGTCGGCTCAACCAGTCGGATGAGTCGGGCGGTCTCCTCGGGTCGAAGGGGAACGAGCGTCACGCGGCCGTCGTCGCGGCGCTTCTCGACGAGGTCCTGTTCGGTCAGGTGGTCCAGATGCCACTCCAGTGTACTGCGGGCCACATCGAGCGCCGACGCGACCGATCCGGGGGCGCTCGGCCCGGTCTCGATCAGGTGAACGAGCACATCACGTGCCGTCTCCCGCCGGATCACCGCGAGCGCACCGCGCTCCCACGGTTCGTACTCGGGGGTGTAGTAGTGGGTGCGGCCGTATCGGGGGTCGGCGATCACGTCGTCCATCCGCCTGAGTTTCCGCAGGTGGTACTGGACCTGCCCGGTCGCCAAGTCGAGGTCACGGACGAGTCGGTTGAAGTGAACGCCAGGGTTGGACGCGACGTGTCGCCGGATTCGGTCGCGTTGTCGGCTCACGACGGCGACACCTCCCGCCGGACTGTCCGGGCGTAGTAGACGGCCGCGACGACGAGTGCGACGAGAACAGCGTCGAGTCCGTGTTCGAGAACGTGGTGGGCCGTAGGCGAGAGCAAGCCGGACAGGGTGGCCGCGGCAACCGCCGACCGTGCGAGCAGTGCCGCGAAGGCGGCGACGAGGAGAAGGTACGGCCGCGACCGCCGGCGGACGAACGCCGCGAGGGCAAGGCCGAACAGTGTGGCCGCCCCGAGGGCGGCGATGGTAACGGCGACGACGGTGACCAGACCCATCGACGCCGGGCCGATCAGCGGAATCGTGTGTACGTGAAGCGCCATCGGTTCGTCGTCTGTGCGGAACGATCCTGAACGCTTCGGATCGACCACTGACTCGTCGGATCGGCGCGCCGGAGAAGTTGTGCGTGGGTGATGTCCCGAAGCGGGAATCACCTGCATCGCCACCTGTACGGTGGACGGCGGGCGTGTGACCCGCCGGTGCGATGCGTGGGACCGGATTCGAACCGGCGGACCCCTATGGGACAGCGCCCTCAACGCTGCGCCGTTGGCCTAGCTTGGCTACCCACGCTCGCATGAGTTCTGTGTCGTGTCGGACGCATACGTCCGTTGACGGGGGTATTTGAAATGGCTTTCCTTTTGCCACTCCAGCGGTCCGGTGTCCCGTCGCCACCACGGGGTTCTACGATCACGAAGCCGCGGGGATTTTGTGGATCGGCCACTCAAAGCCGACATGTACTCGAACGCACGCGACCGGGTTCCGGAACTGACCGTGGCCCTCTCGCTGACATCGCTGGCACTCGTGTTCGCGGCGGCGTTGGGGGCGATTCCGCGGGCGGCGCTCCCACGCGCTCCCGGCTACGTTCTCGCGGCCATCCCACACATCAACGCCGTTGTCAGCACCGTCGCAATCGTCACCATCGCCGCCGGCGTCACCTTCGCCCGCCGGCGCGAGTTCGGCCGCCACCGCGCGATGATGGCGCTTTCGGCCGGACTGTTCGCCGTCTTCCTGATTCTGTACCTCTACAAGGTCGCTCTCGAAGGCCCGGCGGAGTTCCCAGGGCCCGAGAGGGTGTACCGGCTACTCTACCTCCCGTTGCTCGCGGTCCACATCCTGCTCGCCGTTGTCTGTATCCCGTTGCTGTACTACGTGCTGTTGCTCGGGGCGACCCACCCCATCCGGGCGCTCGTCGACACCGCACACGCCCGTATCGGCCGGGTGGCCGCGAGCCTGTGGCTGGTGTCGTTCGTTCTCGGAAACGCCGTGTACGCCCTCCTGTACGTCGTCTACTGATCACTCGGCGTACAGCGAGTAGATGATGACCGCGAAGCCAAGGAACGTGAGCGTGCTCTCGATGACGACCGACTGTGCGAGCGAGAGCGACGTGAACTGGTGGCCAACGCCGGCGGCGATGGCGCCCACCGTGACCAGCCCGAAGCCGACGCTGAGCGCCCGCAACGCGGGAGCGCCCGTTCGGCGGTAGGCCTTCCACGAGAGGAGGACGATGAGACTCCCCAGCAGGAGCATCCCGGATTTGACCGCCGTCAATGCGATATCGAGGTGACTCATGTCTCCTTCCGAACCTCCCCCACAGGGACGCGAGGCGTTCGTCGGCGGTCCGTGCCGGCCGGTCGATCGACACCTCGATCGCTCTGGTCTCGGTCACGCCGATGGAGACCGTCTCGAAGTCGAGTCCGTACCGGGTCGCGTGGTGGCCGTCGGGCCTGATCTCCGTTCCCTCGACGAGCAGCGAGGCGTCGGTAAGCAGGTCGAGCTTTCGGTATGTCGTCGACATGGGGATATCACACTCCCCGGACACCTCGGTGGCCGTCATCGGTTCGTCGAGATGCCTGATGATGGTCCGGCAGTCGGCGTCGTCGAGCGCATCGAGAACCGACTGCAGGTCGGGCGAGTCGTCACCCGACAGCGGATCACGCACCATACGACACTTGGCTGAGGGAGTTACTTAGGCCCGCCGTTTGCCGATCGAGTCCGTTCGACCCGGTTCGAACATGTTCGCACACAGCTTTTCCGGGGGGCCTTGCGTATCCAAATACGTCATGAGTACGACAACAGAGGCCGAGGTCGAGAGTACGCCGGGGACGACCGTCGCGCTCCACGCGACGGGGCACGTCCGTGCGCGGATGGACCAGCCCCACCAGGAGTTCACGTTCGAGGGGACGACACTGCGTGCCCTCCTCGAGAGGTTGTTCGACGAACGGCCGGAACTCGCGGAGATGCTGGTCGCGGAGACGGAGGCCGAGGCGACGACGACCGGGTGGGCCGAGCCGCCAGAGAACCTCCCCGGCAGGTGGCACAAAAATCCCGAGGGCGAACAGACCAAACCATACGCCCGCGTGCTGATCAACGGGAAGTTCAACGAAGTATTAGACGGATTCGACACGGAGATCGAGGACGGCGACCGTGTGAGCCTCGTCTACCCGTTCATCTTCTGTTGCTGACGGGGATACTCCCTGTCGTCCCGCCGCCACGCCGCCACCAGCCGCGGCCGTTCCCCGCCTACACCTCCTCGGCCCGAACTGGTTCGGGGTGGATCCCGGCCCGAGGGAATCCCCGTCCTGGTTCATACGTGTGGCTCCGACAGATGGAGGTGTAGAGGTGACCACCAATGTTCGAAACAACCCGGCGTCGAGCGCTCCAAGCGCTCGGGGTCGGTGGTGCGGCGGCGGCCGCGGGATGCAGCGTTCAGGCCCCCTCAACGGAGGCGGCACAGAAACAGCGCGACCGCGTTGAGCAGGCGCCGACGCCCAGCGTCGACCGGGTCGCGGCCGATCCGACAGATATCCCGGAACCGATCGACCGGGACGAACCGGCGGAGGTGGACGTGACCCTCCGCCCCGAGGAGGTGACCGCCGAGGTCGAACCCGGCGTCACCTTCGACTATATGACGTACAACGGACAGGTTCCCGGACCGATGGTCCGGGTCCGGCGTGGCGACACGGTGAACCTCACCTTCGAGAACCCCTCGGAGAACGCCCTGCCACACAACGTGGACTTCCACGCCGCCGCGGGACCCGGTGGCGGCGCCGAGGCGACGATGACCGCGCCCGGCGAGACGGCACACCTGCGGTTCGCGGCGAGATACCCCGGCGCGTACATCTACCACTGTGCCGTCCCGAACATGGACATGCACATCAGCGCCGGCATGTTCGGGGTCATCCTCGTCGAACCCGAGGCAGGCCTCCCTGAGGTCGATCAGGAACTCTACCTCGGACAGCACGAACTCTACACCGACGGCCAGGTGGGCCAGGAGGGCAACCACAGCTTCGACATGGCGGCGATGAAGGCGGAGGACCCGACCTACGTCGTCATGAACGGGGAGAAGTACGCTATGACCCCGGACGTCCACGGCTCGGCGGCGACGGTGTCCACCGGGAACACCGCGCGGGTGTACTTCGTCACCGGCGGTCCCAACCTCACCAGTAGTTTCCACCCCATCGGCAACGTCTGGGAGGAGTTCTGGCCACAGGGCTCGCTCACGACGGAGCCACAGACCCACATCCAGACCTCGCCGGTCGCGCCCGGGAGCACCTGTATCGCGACGATGGAGTTCCCAGTCCCGGGGAACTTCAAACTCGTTGACCACGCGCTCAGCCGGGTCGCCCGCCGGGGCTGTCTGGCGATCGTCACCGCCGAGGGCGAGGAGCGTCCGGAGATCTTCGACCCCGACCCACGGGAGGGAGGTGGCAAAACCACGCCCGCCTGACCTGATCGCGTCGGCGTCGCGACCGGTCCCGTGACGCCGACTCGCGGCGGGTCATACCACACGAGGTCACGCCACTTTTCAAGCGACGAGGGTCCGGCAGGGTATTTGATGTCGGACCCCGAGAGTTGGGGCATGCCGACTGCGACACTCGCGGTGACCATCCCCGAGTCGGTCTGGATCGCGGAGCTCTCGACGCGGTTTCCCGAGGCGACCTGGCGCGTTCTCGCGGCGCTCCCCGACGGTGAGACGGGTGTCGGGTTGGTTGAGATAACCGCCGAGAACATCGCGACCGTACTCTCGCAACTCGACGACACGGGCGGCGTCCGTATCTTCGAGGTACTCCACCGGGGCGAGAACCGGGCGCTCGTCCAGTTCGAGACGGACGAACCGCTCGTGTTGTTGTCGATGCGAAACTCCCGTGCCCCGTTCGAACCGCCGGTGACCGTCCGGGACGGCGTCGCAACGCTCAACATCACCGCCTCGCGGGACCGCCTGTCGTCGCTGGGGGAGCAACTCCGGACGTTCGGACTGGAGTTCGACGTGCGGTCGATCCACACGTCGGCCGACGACGACTCGGTCGTGAGCGAGGAACAGCGACGGCTGATCGAGACGGCGCTCGAACGCGGGTACTACGACACGCCACGGGAGTGTACGCTGACGGAACTCGCGGACCACCTCGGTATCGCGAAATCGACCGCGAGTGAACGACTCCACCGTGCCGAGGGCGCGATCATCCGCGCGTTCGCCGACGACACCGAGTTCTAGTGGCCCGACTCGCCGTGTTCCGCGGGCTCTTCGGCCGTGTTGTCCGACGCGTCGCGCAACATCAAGACGAGACCGAAGATGATCGGCGAGAGAAACGCCGCGACGATGGCACCACCGACCGTCAGCGACATGACGAAGCCACTGCCGTCACCGCTCCCGTCGCCGCCACCGCCACCGCCGTCGCCGCTACCGCCATCACCGCCACCACCACCGCCACCGTCGCCACCACCGATCACCTCCGCGCCGGTGTCGACGTCGCCGACGACAACGACACCTTTCATCTCCAGCGCCCGGTGTGGCTGGCAGAAGTACTTGACGACGCCCTCCTCCTCGAACGTCTGCTCGAACGTGGCGCCCTCCTCCTGGAGGGTTTCACTGGCGAAGTCGGCCCCCGCCTCGGCGGCGACGTTGTGAACGCCGCCTTCGCCGGTCCACTCCCAGACGACGGTCGTCCCGGGGTCGACCTGGACCGCGGCCGGCCCGAAGCCGAAGGCACCGCTGCCCTGTTCGACGCCGACCTCGACGGTTACCTCGTCGGTTCCCGTCTCGTCGACGAGTCCCTCGTAGTTGCCCACGCTACTCAACCACCCGTCGAACGGGTCGGACTGCGCGGCTGCGGTCCCGGTCGTTCCAGCACCCACGAGACCAGCCCCGACGGCACCGGCACCCGCCCGCAACAACCGTCGCCGTCCCAGCCAAGCGTCGCGTTCCTCGGTCATTGTCAGATACGGATACACACGACCCATTGAAAAATATTGCCGGTTTCGCCTGTGATTGCCGCTTTCACACCCCTGACAGGTTGGGTTAGTCGTCTGCGGGGGCGGAGCCGCTGCCGACGGCGGGTCGGGACACCTCTCGGTCGGTTCGTTCGCCGTCGATGTCGTACGGGTACTCGCCGGTAACACAGCCAAGACACAGGTCGCCATGCGACCGGTCGAGAACGTCGGCGATGGCGTCGATGGAGAGGTAGGCGAGGCTGTCGGCCTCAACCATCTCCCGGATCTCCTCGGTACTTTTGTCGGCCGCGATGAGTTCGTCCCGGCTCGCCATGTCGATGCCCATGTAACACGGGGCGACGATCGGCGGTGCGCCGATGCGGACGTGGACCTCCTCGGCGCCTGCCTCGCGGATCAGATCGACCAGTTGCGTCGAGGTGGTTCCCCGGACGATGCTGTCGTCGATGATGGTGACGGTTTTGCCCTCCACGGTGCTTTTGATCGGGTTGAGCTTCAGCCGAACGGCGCGTTCGCGTTCGTCCTGTGTTGGCATGATGAACGTGCGGCCGACGTACCGGTTTTTCATCAACCCCTCCGCGAACTCAACGTCCGCGCCGTCGGCGTTTGCGGCTTCGGCGTACCCCGAGGCAAACGAGCGTCCGGAGTCCGGAACGGGCATTACCACGTCCGTCTCGATGCCGGTCTCGGCCCACAGTTCCCCACCGAGATCTCGGCGCACGTCGTATACGAGGCTGTCGTCGATGACCGAGTCCGGGCGGGCGAAGTAGACGTGTTCGAAAAAGCAGTGGGCGGTGTCGTCGCGGTCGAGCAGTTGATACGAGTCGAAACCGGAGCCGTCGGGCGCGAGAACGATCAACTCGCCCGGACGAACGTCGCGGACGAGAGTGCCATCGAGCGTGTCGATGGCGGCCGACTCGGAGGCCAACACGTAGCCGTCGTCGAGTTCGCCGATGCACAGGGGGCGGTTCCCCTGCGGGTCGCGTACCCCGAGAACGGCGTCGTCGTGCATGATCGTCAGCGCGTACGACCCGTGGATGCGGCCCATGGTCCGCTTGACCGCACGGACCAGATCCTCCTCCAGGAGGTTCCGTGCGAGGTCGTGGGCGATCACCTCGGTGTCACCGTTTGATGTGAAGGCGTGTCCGAGCGCCTCCAGTTCCGACCGGATCTCGGCGGCGTTGACCAGGTTGCCGTTGTGTGCGAGGCCGAGCGATCCGGATTTGAACGAAACCGAAAACGGCTGTGCACAACAGGTGTTGACGCCGCCCGACGTCGGGTAGCGGACGTGGCCGATGCCGGTCGGCCCGTTCAACTGATCGAGGTCGTCGGCGTCGAAAACGTCGCCGACGAGCCCCATCTCGACGCGGCTGTGTTGCTGGAACCCGTCGTGCGTGACGATTCCTGCCGACTCCTGGCCCCGGTGTTGGAGCGCGTACAACGAGTAGTACAGGGGTCGCGCGGCGTCGCGACCGGCGAGGGAGACGCCGACGACGCCACATTTCTCCGTCATCCCGTCCGGGGAACGGTGATCCCGCCGGTGTGCCATGAGCGACCGTACTGTGCGGGAGTGTAAAAATCCACGTTATTACGACGCGCGGAGGAGAGAACTAGTCAACAGGGACACACATCTCGGGGCACGAGCGCGGGGCGGAGCGGCGTGGCTACTCGCCGGCCTTGCTCTGCCACTCGTAGTCGCGGCGCTTGGCCGACTTGCCAAAGCCACACGACGAGCAGACCTTCTTTCGGACGTGGTACGACTTCTCACCACAGCGTCGACATTTGACGTGGGTGGTCTTGTTTTTCTTTCCTTGGCTCGGCGTTCCTGCTCCCGTCATGTTGTTATTGTCATGACGTTGTCTCCGCGTATAATGGTTGTGTTGTCGATCCGTTTGAGGTCCGGGTCGCCGAGAAGGCCCTCGTCGATGTCACCGACATCGTCGGTCGGTTCGATCACGACGTTCATGTGCTGGTCGTAGCCGCCGAGCACGCCGTGGAACGCCCGGCCGTCTTTGAGGTGTACCGTCACGTCCTCGTCGAGTGAAGCCTCCAGCACGTCGAGGGGTCGTCCGCTCATGCCAACAAAGGCTATGGGTTGGAATAATAAACGTACCGAAGGTAACGCCGCTCGACGGGCGGGTCCTTATCAGTCGGTCGGCCGTATCCTGTGTATGATAGCCCGCGTCCTCGTGCCGATGGACGACTCCGAGATGGCCGGTCGTGCGCTTCGGTACGCGCTCGAGGTCTTTCCCGGCGCCAAGGTCACCGTGCTCCACGTCAGCGGCGGCCCGTCGCCGATGATGGGTGAGGCGACCGAAATCGCCCTCTCGGACGACCCTGAGGGGGTCGCAGACGACCACGCCGAGGATGCCCTGGACCGGGCGCGGGCGGTCGCTTCCGAGTGCGACGCCGAGATACAAACCGAGGTGCGGGTTGGCCATCCGGCCCGGACCATCCTTGACCGTGCGGAAGCGTTCGACGGCGTTGTGCTCGGGAGCCACAGCGGCGGATTGATGGATCGGCTGTTCGTCGGCAACGTCGCCGAGACGGTCGTCCGAGGGTCGCCGGTCCCGGTGACAGTCGTGCAGTGACTCCACCGCGGCTGTCCGGGTGCGTGAACCCCCATGCCTGGCATCGGCGTGACGTATGCTCCGAGTGACCGAATCGGTCGTTGAAAAGCACCACCGTAGGACGACGGAGTTCGCCGGAGTGGGATACCCTGTCACTTATTATTATACTTGGCACTACTCGGACTCATGGGTGAGTCTCCAATCGTGGTTGAGGAACCCCTTCTCGTAGAACGTTTCGCGGAAGTGCTTCGGGTCGACCGGCTTGCTGAGTTACTCCCTGGAGACATCTATCCGCCATACCTCTATTTAGCGGCGTTTCTCGTCATCGATTTCGGCATCGTCAACACGTACAGTCATGTTACTGGCGATGCGACCTACGTTCTCCTTGACTCGCCGTACGTCGTTGTCGGCCCACTGGGGTTACTTCTCGCGGCTGTCGGCATCAGTTACCTCTTCAGCAATTATGCCAGTGCGGTCGAAGGACTACCCCTCGACAGCCTTGATCGAGATGATATCGCGGTATTCGAGCGCATCGTACCGTTCCGAGTCAAACTCGTGGTGTACGGTATCGCCGTTGTTGGCGTATATGTGAATGGTATCGTGAACGTCGGACTGGGAAACATCGTTGCCACCGAGGGGGCGGCTGGCCTCATCAACTGGTTGTTCGTCTGGGAAGTAGGCTACATCCCGTTTGTCGTGGAGTTCGGACTCATGTATTTTGGCGTTCACGTGTTGCTACCGCGGCGCATAGCGAACGCAGACGTCACGATGTTCTTTTATGACCCACGCAACATGGGAGGATTCGCCTCGGTTGGCCAACTCCTCAAGCACTCATATTACCTCTATACCGCCGGTCTACTGCTGTATTTCGTTCTGACGTATGGCTCAGTGTTATTCTCGTTCGGTGGAACAGTCCCGACGAAACCGGGGGTTGTCGAGGCCGTGTTTTTTTCCGCGGCATGGACCATTGGTGTCGCCTCTATTGCGTACTCTATGATGACATTGCACCGCGTGATGGCCAGCAAAAAAGAACAACGGATCAACGAACTAGAGGCAGACATAGAGGACATTATTCGGAACCCGTACGACATCAATAAGTCGGAGGTTACCGACGAAGAGCGACTGAAGGACATCGACCGGCGACGACAGGAGATCAGTGACACCCGGGTGTATCCGGCGACATTTACGATGTGGTCTCAAATCATCATCAGCGTCCTGTTGCCCCAAGCGCTGAACATGGCTGTTCAGGCGGTCGGGTAGCGTCGGATGCGCACGAGTAGGTGTACGGTCCCGGTATCAAAGCGGACTCGGTGGGCGCCCGGGCCGGCCACCGTCGCGGAGCGGCCAACCAACGCGACGATGACACACGACACGTTATAAGTCCGTCTCGTCCCTACCGTGGGCATGGGGTATCCCGTCACCTACCACTGTCCGAACTGCGAGGCCATCGTCGAACTCGAACGTAAAGGGTATCTCGAAGACAAGTCGGTGACGCCGTACCCGCTGGCGGGGTGGACGTACGTCGACGCTGGCGGCGACGACGACATCGAATCCGAGGACGGCGTTCGCTTCGTCTGTGGCGAGGACGGGACGCTCCGCGACGACGACGCCGAGGGCTGTGGCGAGACGTTCTACCTGAGTTACCTCCGATACGAGGACGGCGAGGCGGTCGAACCGGTCCCGGAAAGCGAGTTCGTCGAACTGGGAAGCGGGACGGACGGGCCGGCGTCGTCGGGGCCGGGGTTCGATCCCGGTCCGTGAGTTCGACTACCCCTTGATGTTGCACACCGGGTACGTCCGTGCCACCCGGTCGCCAATACCGAGGGCGTCCGACACCCGCACCACCTCGTCGACATCCTTGTAGACGCCGGGGGCCTCCTCGGCGACCGTCGCCCCGCTCTGGGCCTTGACGTAGACGTGGTTCTGATCGCGGAGTTCGTCCTGCACCGTCTCGCCCCAGAACTCCTGTTTGGCCTGTGTCCGACTCATGAGTCGACCGGCGCCGTGGGCGGTCGACCCGAACGTACGCTCCATCGACTCGTCGCCGCCCCGCAGGACGTAGCTCCCCGCACCCATGCTCCCAGGGATGATGATCGGTTGGCCCACGTCGCGGTAGGCGGCGGGCACCTCGGGGTGACCGGCGGGAAACGCCCGCGTCGCCCCTTTTCGGTGGACGTAGAGTTCGCGCTTCTCGTTGTCCACCCGGTGGCGCTCCTTTTTGACGATGTTGTGAGCTACGTCGTACAACAGGCTCATCCCCATCTCCTCCCAGGACCGGTCGAACACCCGCTCGAACACCTGTCTGGTCCGGTGCATGATCAACTGACGGTTCACCCACGCGAAGTTGATGCAGGCACACATCGCGCCGTAGTAGTCCTTTGCGAGTTCGGAGCCTGCGGGGGCGGCCGCCAGTTCCTTGTCGGGCAGGTCCGCGAGCACATCGCCGTGGCGCTTCTCGATCTTTCTGAGGTAGTCGGTGCAGGTCTGGTGGCCGAGTCCCCGACTGCCACAGTGAATCAGAACGACGATCCGGTCGGGTTCCAGCCCGTACGCGTCGGCCACATCGTCGCGGTAAACGTCCGTCACGCGCTGGATTTCGAGAAAGTGGTTGCCGCTCCCGAGACTGCCGAGTTGGTTCTTGCCGCGGTCTTTGGCCTTCTGTGAGACGGCGCCTGGGTCGGCGTCCGGTCGTCGACCCTCGTCCTCGCAGTGTTCGAGGTCGTCGTGAACGGCCCACCCGGCCTCGACGGCCCAGTCGACGCCACGTTCGAGAATCGCCTCGACGGTGTCCATGTCGCCGTCGATGACCCCACCGCCGCCGAGTCCCGACGCGACGTTCGCAAAGAGCGCCTCCACGAGTTCCTCCTCGCGGCCGCGAACGTCGTCGTAGGTGAGACTTGTGGTCATCATTCTCACGCCACAGTTAATATCATAGCCGACCGCCCCCGGCGAGATACAGCCGGTTTCGGCGTCGGTCGCGCCGACGCCGCCGACCGGGAAGCCGTACCCCTGGTGGCCATCCGGCATACAGATGGCGTGGCCGGTCATCCCCGGAAGATGTGCCGCATTCTTCAGTTGCCGAAGCGTTTTGTCGTCGCCGATCTGCTCCAACAACGCCTCGCTGGCGAGCACCCGCGCGGGGACGCCCATGCCGTTCTCCTGTGGGATCTCCCAAACGAACTCCCGAACCCGTTCGAGTTGGACCCCATCGAACTCGCGTGTGGTCATGTGCGTGCCGACGTGACCGACGCAGGAATACGTTACTACACGTCGAGAACGACGTACGCTTCCCAGCCGTCGTCGACGCGGTCGATCCGCATCTCGGAGTACGTCACCGCCTTCACCTCGCGGGCGTCGACGGCGCCGAGGGGCACGCCGCGGGCGGTCGCTTCGATCACCCACCCGTCGGCGTTCTCGTTCTCGTGGATCGTCGCCTCGTTGTCGGCGGGGAGGACGCCTCGAACGTCGCGTTCGTAGATGAGTCGGTCGAGGTAGTCAAAGAGGAGTGCCTCCGGACCCTCGGCGCGGACGGTGAGCGAAAACCGCCCGCCGGCGTCAGGGATATCGTCGCAGGTGGCGGCCGCGAGGCCGTCGGCGGCGGCGGCGAACGCCTCGCCGAGGGTAGCTCCGGTCGCCGAAACGGCCACGTCGGCCGTGTGAGAGCGGAGTTCGAAGGTCATGATCTGTTGGCCGGGTCGGTCGTCGGAGACAGAACGGGCATCCTGAAAACGGTTCCTTATCCATTCGACGGAACGGCGGCAACGAGGGACGGGGACGATGCAGTTATAATGGACGCCGACACTAGCGTTTTGGTAGTGAGCGTCACCGTCGAGAAGCGAGTGGATGGGCCCGGAGCGACCGACCACGCCGATGAGGCGTGGGAACTCAAAGAGTGCATCCGGCGGACCGAAAACGTCCTGAAACAACGGAAACGCTTTTTTATGGACGCGTACCGACGGTCAACGACCCACCTGCTGTATCTCGGCGACGACCTGGTAGGGTTTGCGACGACACGGCGCGACGGCTACATCCTTTTTCTCGCCGTCGCCCCCGAACACCGTGACGAGGGGTTCGGCCGACGCCTCATCGCCGAGGTGGCCGAGGACCACCGGACCGTGACCTGTCACGCGCGAGCGACAAACGAGGGGGCGCTCTCGTTTTATGAGTCGATCGGGTTCGAGATCAAGCGCCGCATCGACGGCTACTACGAGGACGACGGCGACGCCTACTACCTCCGGCTCGGCTCCAACGAGCGCCTCCGCGACCGGCTCTCCGAGTTGATCCGGCGTTAGGGTTCGTACCGTTCTTTATCCGTCACCACGTGGTCGACCAGCGACACCGGCGTCGCATCGTACGCCGGGTTCTCGATGGTGACACCTTCGATCGGTTCGCGGGCCACCTCTGCCGGGAGTCGGGTTTCGTTCTCGAAAACGAAATCGTCGGTGATCACCTTCGACTCCGATCCGACGACGGTTACCGGGACATCCACCACGTCGGCGGCGGCTGCGAGGGGGAACGTCCCGACCCGGTTGTAGAGGGTGTCCCCGACGATGCAGTCCATGCCGACGACCATCCGATCGCAGCGGTCGAGGACGTAGCCGGCGGCGCTGTCGACGAGGAGATGTGGCTCGACCCGGTCGATCTCGGCGAGGGTTCGAGCGGTCTTGCGGCCGAGATAACGGGGTCGTGCCTCTGTGACGTAGGCGGTGAGATGTCGGCCGTCGGCCGCCGCCGTCTCGATGGCCTCCAGAACGGTCGAGGAGAAGTCGTGTGTGAGAAACGTCTCGCCGTCGTCGAACGTGTCGGCCGCCCGGTCGGCCGCCCGCCGCTTGCCCGTCTCAATCTCCTCGGTGATGCGGTCGATTTCGGCTTCGGTGAGGGATTTGGCTTCCCTGACCGTATCGGCCGCCCCGAGAACGGTGTCGACGACCCCTCGCATCGCTTTGTGTAGCGAGGCGTGAGAGGGGTTGGCTCGCCGGAGTGCGCCGGCGTTGCGTTCGAGGTCACGCTCGTACTCTTCCACGTTCCGGTACTCGCGGTCGAGCAGTTCGCCCAGTGCGACCGTGGCCTTGACAGCGACCACCGACGAGCTGTGTGTCTGCATCCGACGGATTTCCTCGATGGTCTCGTCGATCATACCGTGTGGTGTCGTGTCCGAGGCAAAGAGGTTCCGGCCTCGGCGGCGGGACCACGGGCCCGCGTCGGGGTCAGTCGGCGTCCGGATCCGCGGAATCGGTCGTGCGCCGGGCGTACGCGTAGGTAAAAAGTGCGGTGACGAACCAGACGAGCGCTCCCACGCGGGCGGCGAAGACCGCCCGCGCACTCCACGTCGGGAGCGCCGTCGTCGTCGACAGGGCCGCCACCAGCGGCGCGCCGACGACGATGGTCGCGACGAACGTCACCTGCATCACCCACCCGAAGTCGACGCCCTCTGGGTCCGTCCGTTCGACGGGCTGTGGCACGTATCCCGATTGCGGGGCGACGCGCTAATGGGTGGCGGTCCGGCCGAGAAACGCGGACACCGCCTCGTTGAACGCCTCGGGCTGTTCGAGCATGGCGAGGTGGGCCGCGCCGTCGATGGTCGTCCATCTCGCGTCCGGGATGCCCTCTGCGAGGGCCTCGTGGTACCACGGCGGGGTGAGCGCGTCGTGTTCGCCCACGAGCGCGAGCGCAGGGGCGTCCACCTCGTCCAGTCGTCCACGCACGTCGAACGTGTGGCAGGTCCGGAAGTCGCGGTCGGTGACGGCCTGTCCCGCATCGCGGAGCGCCTCGCTGGCGGCCGACAGGAGCCGGTCGGTGGGGTCGTGAAAGAGTCGGTCGGGACCGTTGAGAAACTCGACGGCCCGTTCGAAGTCCGAGCGGAGCCACCGGAGGAGGTCATCGAGAACGACCAAGCGCGCGCCCGTTCCGGCGAGGATCACCCCGTCGGGGGACAACTCGGCGCCACGGTTGATCGACAACGAGAGAACGACCGCACCGCCCATCGAGTGGCCACACAGAACGCGCGCGTCGGTCGCCCGGGCGACGGCAAGCGTGTCGTCGACGTACGCCGACAGCGTCTCGTAGCCAGGACCGGCGTCCACGTTCTCGCTTTCGCCGTGGCCGCTCAGATCCGGTACGATCACCGGGCGGTCGTCGGCGAGGCGGGTCTGTGCGCTCCAGACAGCGTGGGAACCGCCGCTCCCGTGGACAAAGAGAAGCGGCTCCCCGTCGCCACCCCGGTTGAGTCGCCGGTAGGCTGTTTCTCGACCGTGGTGTGTGACTGTCTCCATACGACCGATTACCGGGGCAGGCTGATAAACCCGCTTCCGGTGGAAAGAGTTCGTGAACCGCAAGTACACTCAAATTTTTCACCCCGCCGTTGTACTGCGATTGCTACACAAAACATTTATATACGTGGCTAACTAACTTGGAGTTAAGAAGTACCATGAACGATCAACAACACGCCGGAGAGTCCGAGACGTTTGTGCGTCGGTACGACTACAACGACGAGTGGGTGATCGCGGCCGACGTCGGTGTCGGCGGTGACCACCTGGATGTCGACGTCGTCGACGACACGGCCATCGTGGTCGTCGACGGGGAGACCGAAGTCGAACTCGATCTCCCCGGATCGGTCGACGGCGTCGACACGAACAACGGTGTGCTGGAGGTTCGTGGAGCATGAAACTCACCGTTAAGCCCCTGAAACAGAAGGACGCCGGCCGGGGACTGGCCGCCATCGACCGCGCGGCTGCGAGCGAGATGGGTCTGGAGGTCGGTGACTACGTCCGGATCGAGGGGCGGGACGGCACCGCTATCGCTCGCGTCTGGCCCGGTCTCCCCGAGGATCAGGGCACGGGCGTGATCCGCATCGACGGCCAACTCCGCCAGCAGGCGGATGTCGGCATCGACGACCGCGTGGAAGTCGAGAAAGCCGAGGTGAGCGCCGCCGAGCGCGTGACGGTCGCGCTTCCCCAACAGATCGGCATCCGGGGCGACATCGGCCACTACCTTCGTGACAAACTCACGGACAAGCCGATCACGACGGGCCAGACCCTGCGGGTTCCCTTCGGGTTCGGGTTTATCGGCGGCCGGCAGAGCAAGGCACTCCCGATGAAAGTCGCCGACACCGAGCCGTCGGGGACGGTCGTCGTCACCGATTCGACGGAGATTGCCGTCAGCGAGAAACCGGCCGAGCAGATTCGGGAGGAGGCCAGCGGCGAGGCCCACGGCGACACGCCCGACGTGACCTACGAGGACATCGGCGGCCTCGACCGCGAACTCGAACAGGTTCGCGAGATGATCGAACTCCCGATGCGCCACCCGGAGCTGTTCCGACGGTTGGGGATCGACCCGCCGAAGGGCGTGCTCCTCCACGGCCCGCCGGGCACGGGGAAGACGCTGATCGCGAAGGCCGTCGCCAACGAGATCGACGCCGCGTTCCACAACATCAGCGGCCCGGAGATCATGTCGAAATACTACGGCGAGAGCGAGGAGCAACTCCGCGAGGTCTTCGAGGAGGCCGAGGAGGAGGCACCCGCCATCGTCTTTATCGACGAGATCGACTCCATCGCCCCCGAGCGGAGCGAGGCGGGCGGCGACGTCGAACGACGGGTCGTCGCACAGCTGTTGAGCCTCATGGACGGACTCGAAGAGCGCGGCGAGGTCGTCGTGATCGGCGCGACCAACCGGGTCGACGCCATCGACCCCGCGCTCCGGCGTGGCGGTCGGTTCGACCGTGAGATCGAGATCGGTGTGCCGGACCGCGACGGTCGCCGCGAGATCCTGCAGGTCCACACCCGCAACATGCCCCTCGCGGATGACGTCGACATCGAAGGGTTCGCCGATTCCACCCACGGCTACGTCGGGGCGGATCTGGAAAGTCTCGCAAAGGAGGCCGCGATGAGCGCACTCCGGCGCATTCGCCCACAGATCGACCTCGAAGAAGAGGAGATCGACGCCGGGGTCCTCGAATCGCTCGAGGTCGATCAGGACGACTTCGGGGAGGCGATGAAAGGCATCGAACCCTCGGCGCTCCGGGAGGTGTTCGTCGAGGTGCCCGACGTCACGTGGGCGGACGTCGGCGGTCTCGAGGACACCAAAGAACGCCTCCGCGAGACGATCCAGTGGCCCCTCGACTACCCCGAGGTGTTCGAGACCATGGACATGGAGTCGGCAAAGGGCGTGCTCATGTACGGCCCGCCGGGCACGGGGAAGACCCTGCTTGCGAAGGCCGTCGCCAACGAGGCCGAGTCCAACTTCATCTCGGTGAAGGGACCGGAACTGCTCGATAAGTACGTCGGGGAGAGCGAGAAGGGCGTCCGCGAGATCTTCAGCAAGGCTCGCGAGAACGCCCCGACAGTGATCTTTTTCGACGAGATCGACGCCATCGCGACCGAGCGGGGACAGAACACCGGCGACTCCGGCGTCTCCGAACGCGTCGTCTCGCAGCTCCTGACCGAACTCGACGGGCTGGAGACGCTGGAGGACGTGGTCGTGATCGCCACCTCGAACCGGCCGGACCTCATCGATTCAGCGCTCCTGCGCCCGGGCCGGCTGGACCGACACGTCCACGTGCCCGTGCCCGACGAGACGGCGCGCCGAGCCATCTTCGAGGTCCACACCCGCGACAAACCGCTCGCGGACGATGTCGACCTTGACCGCCTCGCACGGCGGACGGAGAACTACGTGGGAGCGGATATCGAGGCGGTCTGCCGCGAAGCCTCGATGGCCGCCTCCCGGGAGTTCATCAACAGCGTTTCCACAGACGATATCGACGAGTCGCTGGGAAACGTTCGGATCACGATGAACCACTTCGAACAGGCGCTCAACGAGGTTGTCGCGAGCGTGACCGAGGAGACCCGCGAGCGCTACCGCGAAATCGAACAACGGTTCAGCACCGATCGGACCGGCCCGGCGAGTGGCACCGACTCGAGCCGGACCTTCCACTGAACCGGCCGCTCTGTTGAGTTGAATCGCGGAGGGAATGGCACACGCGTTCTTTCCCTACGCCTCCGTTCTCGACATGTGGTCGGTGCTGGTAAGCGGCCGTCGCGTCGACAACTGCCACCGGGTGGCGGCCGTTCTCGCCGGCACGGAGACGCTCGTTGTCGGCTACCTCGCCCGATGGTCGGTTGTTGTGGAAGCGTCGGTTCCATCCCGACGATCCGGTTCTGTGACAACTGGTTCCGCGCCGACGCGTGCGCTACCGGATGGGCGACACCGTCGCCGCGGCCTGCGGCGGAGTGACCAGCCCAGGTCGTGCCACATCGATCGTTGCACGATATCTGCTGTTCTTCCGGCTAATCGAAAATTATCTGTCTGTAGATACGATTATAAATAGAATTGCTACTGCTATGGCCAGTAATATTTCTCTTAGCCAAAATTTTTAAATATATTTAGTCTAATTTTGTGTTATGATTGACGTGCCTGTCTCCGCGGCGATGACCGGCGCGGCGGCGACCGTCGCGCCGGACACCCGGACCGTCGAGGCGGCCGACCGCCTCCGGCGGTCGGAGGTGGCGGCCGTCGTCGTGACCGACGCGGCAGGGTCGGTCGTCGGGATCGTGACCGAGTCCGACATCGTCGCGGTCGTTGCAGAGGGCGGCACCGATCCGTCAGTCGGATCGTTCATGTCCACACCGGTGGTGACCACATCCCCGTCGCGGCCGGTCGGACTCGCGGCAGACCGGATGCGCGACGCCGGCGTGAACCGGCTCCCGGTCGTCGACGACGGGAGATACGTCGGCCTCGTCGTCCGAGACGACCTCGCCCCGTACCTCTCGCGTCACCGACTCGACATCGACTGGAGCGGCGACGCCCTCTCCATGGAGGGGAGCCGGGATCCGGCGCGGGCCGAGTGAGACCGGCCCGCCCGGTCGGTGTATCGGCCACGGCATTCGGAACCGTCGCGCGGAACCGGCCGAGCGTCCGCTCCTCGGGACCCGACCGGTTCGACGGTGATCCTTAGCAGGTGCGGGTCCGTGTCGGCCGTACCACCGGTCGGTAGCGGCGAGACACTCACAGCCCTGCTCCCGCCTCGAAAACTACCACGACGACCTGATCGGCCAACAGCACGGACGCGTACGCGAGCGCCGGAACGAGAAGCGACCCCGTTCGGTCGTACGACCACGCGGCGATCCCGAGGGTGGCGAGCCGCGTCGCCGCGAACAACCCGGCGGCGGCGGAGCCGACGCCTGCCAGCCCCGAACCGACGACGAGCAGTCCGAGCGCCGCGGCGGGAAGATAACCGAGGAGTCGGGCCGGACGGCGGTCGGTCCGTTCGTCCACGAACACGCCGACACCGAGGAGGCCCGCGAGGCCAACGACGCCGATGAGACGCCCGGTATCGGGGATCGGGGTCAGACCACCGGTGTTGCTCACCGCAACGAACCCGGTCAGGGCCGTCGTCAGGAGCGCCGCGGTATCACCATCGACGACGTGTGCGAAGCTTCCCTGAACGACCACCTGACACACCGCGACGAGCGATGGAACGCCGATGAGGAGGCCAAGCCCGGCGACGAGCACCACCGGACCAAGCGGCGGATCGGCGGCGACGGCGGTGCCGGTCAACGAGCCGTACCGGACGCCGGTTGCCGAGCCGACGAGCGCGGTGAGCGTGACGAGGGCTGGCGGCGTCAGCGTCGCCGGTCCGGCCCACCACAGATCGGCGGCCGAGGGACGGATCACGCCGGCATCGACGTCCCGAACCGCGGCGTACGCGCCGACGACGGCCACGATACCACAAAGCAGGAGTCCGCCGTTGACGGCACCGGCGGCCGGGGGTCCACCGACCGAAGGCTGGACGGCGGCCAACGGGGCGGCACGGAGGAGGCGTTGCCAGAGATACAGAACGACGAACACGCCGGTGATAAGCCCCAGCTCGGCACCGATCGGTCGGAGAATCTCCGGGGAGGGCGCACGGAGAGACACGATCGGTGTAGCGGCGCATCGTACAAAATTCCGCGGGTGGACGCGGCGGTGACCTCACGTAGACGCCGGGCGAGCCTAAAACGGCGTCAACGTGGGATCGACCGGGCTCAGTCGCCTGCGGCCGAGGGTGTGGCCGGTTCCGGGTCAGTGGTGGCCGCGCCGACCGTCCGGCGCTCGGCGACCGGCGTCCAAGCGAGGTCACCGTCGTAGTGGAACGCACGGCCGTTCTGTGTCGGATCGACGACGGTCAGGGACAACCACCCGTTGTCCAGAAGCCCGGCGATCTGCTCGTTGTCGGCCAGAATCTCGGTTACGCGGTCGGTCGGCGCGTGGACGACCGTCGAGAGACGGAGCGGCTGGTGGTACGGCTCGTCGTCGCCGCTCATCAGCGACTGGAGGGGGAGCCCGGTCATCAGGTCGCCGCCGTTGCCCTGGTAGACGCCGACGTTGCCAACGGGGTTGTGTGTTACCTTCGATCCGCTTCCATACGCCGCGTTGTCGACCGTCGCGAAGTAGTACTGCGTGTTGATCCACTGGGTGACGACCAGCGGTCCGGTTAGGATCGCCTCGAGGCCGTCGCCGTCCGGATCGGTCGTCCAGTCGTAGGAGTGGAGAAACGCGCGGCCGTCCAGGTCAAGGCCGTCAGTCAGGGCGCGGGGGCCGATGACGAATCCGGCGTTTCCGGCCAGTCCCCACTCCGGCCGCGTCTCCGCCCAGTCGACGGCGCGGCGGCGTGTGTCGCGGAGCCCGGAGTCGGGGTCGGCCCCCATGTCGCCGGCGCGTTCGGCGGCCGCACCGGCACGGGCGGTGTCGAGGTCGGCGCGGAGGCGATCAAGAGCCGCCTCGTGGCTCTCGGGAACGGTCGACGCGTACAGTTCCACCTCGTCGGTCGTCGTGTTGTGTTCGCCGGCGAGAAAGACGGTGTCCTCCGGTACGTCGATGCCGCGGTCGCGGAGTGCCGCCCTGACCGCATCGTCGTTGCAGATGGCCGCAAGAACACGGGCGTTTGGCCCGCCGGGGTTGCCCGCACAGGCACCGCAGTCGAGACTGGAGTCGAACGGGTTGTTCGCCGTCCGACTGCCGTGGCCGGTGAAGACGACGAGCCGGGAAAACTCCTCCCAGCCCATCAGTTCGAACGCCGTCGCGGCGTACTCGACCCGTTCTTCGAGCGTGAGTCCCTCGGGGAGGTCGCCCTCTGTATCCGGGTCGTGGTCGACCGAGGGCTCACAGAACTCGTGTCGGTCGGGGACGCGTCCGTCGGCGGCGGCGAGCAGGTCGGCCACACGACCCGGGAGGAGGGTCCGAGCGGCCAGCGCCGCCCCGTATCCAAAGCCGGCGCTCTCAACGAAACTGAACGCCGTCGCGGCGTTTGACTCGAGGCCGTGGACCGCCGACTTCGCCGCGTCGAGAACGGTGTCCCACCGATCGTAGTCGTCGCGTTCGTCGGCCGCGCCGTCGGCCGGCCGGTCCCTGATCCGGTGTTCGGGGTCGAGGATCGGCGGACAGGCGTCGGTGGCCACGTCCGACTCGTAGCCGTCGTGGCGCATCGGGATGCCGAAGAAGCCGGCGTAGCCGTGGGTTTCGTAGTTTCCCGCCGCCTCGACGTGGCGCCGGATGATCTCCGATCGGGTGTCGATACAAAAGACCAGTTGGGCGACCGGCCGGTCGGCGTCGCCGTCCCCCTCGCCGGTGTCCGCGACCGAGTCGGTCGCGTCGGCGACCGACTCGACCAGTTCCGCGCGGTATGTCGCCTCCCACGCGGACAACCAGACCTCGGGAAGTGGGACACGGTCGCCGTCCGTCGCGGCGTCGTCGACGTCGCCGGGGGCCTCCGCCGGCGCGATGGGCGCGTCGAACTGGGCCGTGAGCGTCAGCCGGACAGCCAGGTACCCCGCTAGCGTGATCGGGAACGCCGACTGCCAGTCGCCCCCGGCAGCGGCCCGTTGCTTGAGAAGGCCCGTCCAGCCCGGGAGCGCCGCCAACTGGAACTCGAAGATATCCGGCCACCGGTCGACGGGGTAGTTGGAGAGGCGGTCTCGGATGGCATCGGCCGGGTCATCGGGGAGGTCGGCGAGAACGTCGCCATCCGGAATCTCGCCGTCGTAGGGAGCGACGGCGCAAAACGCGCGGTAGAACCCCTGTTCGCGGTTCGGCATCGGCCACGTCGCCTGCCCCTGATCGAGAAAGGCCGAGAGCCACTTCGTCAGGACCGCGTCGACCCGGTCGGTCTCTGCTACCGTCTCGCGGCCGGCGACCGTCCGCTCGGCCATGCGGTCGAGCGACGCCGCCGGGTCGGCGTCGTACCCGTGGGCTGTCAGTCTGGAGCGAAGTTCACCGGGATCGATCCGGCCGGCCTCCCACGCCCGACGAAACACGTCGGCGCTGGGGTACCCGTCGCCGCCGAGAACACGTTCGGCGTCCGCGACGGCCTCGTGAAACGGTCGGTCCTCGAACCCAGCCAGTGGGTTTGCCGTCACGAACGAATGGAGCGGCCAGACGGAGCCGACCGCATCGGCCGCCGCGTCGATACCTCCGTGGATCGAAGTGTCAGTGCTCATCGTACTCCTCCGTGTTTGTCAGCAGGGTGTCGGTCGGCGGGCGGCCCGCGTTCAGCAACGCCACGTACAGCCGCCGACTGCGCGTGTAGGCACCGCGCTCGACGGCGAGGTAGACGACGACGAACGCGGCGGCGACGAACCCGTGGATCGGTGTCAGTGCCACGGGCTGACCGGTCGCCGGCAGGCCGGTCAAAAGCCCGTCGAGAACGCGGTAGATGGCGGCATAGGCGGCGAGCGCCGGCAGCGCGACGAGCGGAACGGCGCCGTACCGGATCGCCGGCGGCAACGCGGCGTGTGTGACCACGTCACGGGCCGCATGGACGACGGTCAGAACGACCACAAGCGTGAGCAGAAGGCCGCTGTCGACGCCCGTTCCCTTTCCGGTGAGAACGGCGAACAGACCACCGCCCGCGAGCGCGGTGCCGACGACGACGGCGGCACCGAGCGGGCCCATCGATTCGGCCGGAGTCGAGGGGTCGGGGTGTTCGTGGCCGACGTGACTCCCCGAGGAGAGAAACCGGTAGGCCTTGTAGAACCCGTGGAGAATCAGATGGGCGATGGCGGCGGCAAAGAAGCCGAGACCGGCCTGCATGATCATAAAGCCCATCTGGCCGACCGTCGAGCAGCCGAGTTGGCCCTTGATATCCGTCCGGACGGTCTTCAGGAGCTTCCCACCGAGGGCGCTCGCCGCGCCGACGAGAACGATACCGAGCATGACCGCCGAATCGGCGGTGACGACGGGAGCAAAGCGCACGAGAAGAACCCCGCCGGCGTTGACGAAGCCGGCGTGCATCAGCGTGGAGGCCGGCGTCGGGGCCGTCATCGACGAGAGCAGCCAGGCGTGAAACGGAACCAGCGCCGATTGGATCGACGCCGCAAGCAGGAGTGCGCCGGCGGCGAGAAGAACGGCCGCCGGAGCGTCGGCTCCGAGGGCGGATGCGACGCCGGAAACGGTCGTTGCACCGGTAACCCACCAGAGGCTCACGAACCCGACTGCGAGCGACGCGCTACCGGCCACAAAGTACCGCCGCGCGAGCGACGACGCCGCCCGCGCCTGCTGCCAGTCCCCGACGTGACCGATCAACCCGGCCATCAGAAGCCCCATCACGAGCCACGCCACCCAGAACAGCGCGAGGCTGTCGGCCGCAACCAGAAGCATCACGACCAGCGTGAACGCGAACACGCGGGCGAAAAAGCGGTCGATCGTCCGATCGCCGGTCATATACCGCCGCGAGTAACTGTGGACGATCCCGCTGAAGAAGGTCACTGTCGTCCACATCACGGCCGTCAGGCCGTCCACGCGCACGACGCCGGCGAGGTCCCAGGCGCCGGTCCGGGACTGGACGCCGAGGGCGACACAACTCACGGCCCACAGAAGCCATACCACCGTCGTCACCACCGCCGGGAGACGCGTCCCGTCCGGTTCCGGCGTCGGAAGCTCCCCAACCGTTGTCGTCCGTTGATCTCCTGCCATCGTTGTCCGGCAACGACCGGGCGGGCCGCCGCCCACGACCACGCACGCCGGTCGTCGTTACCAGATATACGAACGAATCGGTTATTAAATCTATCTATATTCACAAATCGTTCCAAAATTTCGTATCATAGAACATTATGTTTCTCGCTCGCGGGCGGCGAACGTGTTCGTCGGACGGTCGTGTCCGGGTCACACGGGGCCGGACACGTCGATTCGGGGTGTTGCCCGGCGAACGACAGATGCCCACGGGTAGCGGGCGGCGATCACGACCCGTTCGAGCGGCCATCGCAGTAACACATATCGGTACGAAGTCGGGAGTGGTAGTATGAAGCTGATCGAGGGGACCGTGCTACGCGGGGAGTCGTTCGACCCGATTCGGGGACGAGTCGCCGTCAAGGGCGGCCGGATCGAGGCCGTCGAGGAGGCGGAGACGGACTCAACCGACATCGTCGCGCCGGCGTTTGTCAACGCCCACACGCATCTCGGGGACTCCGTCGCGAAGGAGGCGGGCGTGGGCCTGTCGCTCGACGAGGCGGTGGCCCCGCCGGACAGCCTGAAACACCGGCGGCTGTCGACCGCCGACAGATCCGACCTCGTGACGGCGATACGGCGGACGCTCCGGTTTATGCGAAAGACGGGGACGGCGTCCTGTCTGGATTTCCGCGAGTCGGGCGTCGAGGGCGTCCGTGCGCTCCGCGATGCGGCCCGCCCGGTCGACGTGGAGCCGTTCGTGTTCGGCAGCGGGGATCGATCCGTTCTCGACGTCGCGGACGGCTACGGGGCGAGCGGCGCGAACGACGACGACTTCACCGAGCAGCGCGCCGCCGCCGAGGAACGGGGCGTCCCCTTCGCCATCCACGCCGGCGAACCGGATCCGACGGACGTCCACCCCGCACTCGACCTGGCTCCGGATCTGCTCGTCCACATGATCCACGCGGGACCCGACCATCTCGACCGCGTCGCCGACGAGGCGGTGCCGGTCGCTGTCTGCCCGCGCGCGAACACGGTACTCGGCGTCGGCCGGCCACCGATCCGTGACCTTCTCGATCACACGACCGTCGCGTTGGGGACCGATAACGTGATGTTGAACCCGCCGTCGATGTTTCGGGAGATGGCGTACACGGCAAAACGATTCGACGTGACCGCCCGGGAGGTGCTGGGGATGGCGACGCGTGCTGGGGCCGAAATCGTTGGGCTCGACTGCGGCCTGATCGAACCCGGGCGACGGGCCGCGCTCCTGGTTCTCGACGGCGACTCGGACAATCTGGCCGGCACGGCCGATCCGGTGCGGGCGGTCGTTCGGCGTGCGACCGCTCTGGACGTCGACCGGGTCATCACCTAGTCGTCCGGATCGGTCTCGGGGTCGAACTCCCCAAAGGGCGTCGTCTCGTGGCTCCGGACCAACACCTCGTCGGCGACCGTCAGTCCCATGTCGATGAGGTCCTGGGCGACGGGTGTGATGTCGTTGTCCGTCTCGCCGACGGCCGTCACGAGGAGGTTTCGGTCGCCGGTGACCAGTTCTTGGACCGAGACGACCCCGTCGATACGGAGTATCTCGGGGATGAGTTCACCCCGGTCGGCGATGGACGCGGTGCAGAACAACAACATTCTGAGCGGGTAGCCCGAAGCCTGGTAGTCGACGTCGGCGCTGTACCCCTTGATGATGTCGTTGGTCTCGAGTCGCTGGATCCGCTTGCGGACGGTGCTGTCCGAGGTACCGGTCCGCTCGGCGATGTCGCCCGACGAGGTGTTTCTGGCGTCCTTCTGTAACGCGTACAGGATTGCCCTGTCCACGTCGTCGACCTCTCGGTTGCTCATGCCTTTCTTCGACGACGCGGCCACTTCAGGATGCACGTTACAGGCGAAGCGAGGGCTATACCTGGCGCGAGGCCGAACTCGGAATGGTGTCGTCCGGACCGTGGTGGGTGCCAACGGACCGGTGGACGGGTCCTGCATCCGTATCCGTTGAAATCGGTGTGAGTGGAGACGGGAGGCGTTGGCTCGGTCGGACGGACTCGGGGGACGGCTAGTCCTCGCCGAGAACACGGAGCGTGTGCCTCCCGCGAGGAGGTGTACGCTCCGGCGGGCCGATGATCATTGCCGTTGCGACCGGTCGAACAGCCGTTCGAAGAGCGTCTGTTGTGCCTTTCGTAGATGATAGGAGACGGTCGACTGTGTGAGACAGAGAGCGTCGGCGATTTCGGTGGCTGTACTCCGTCGCGGTGATTCGAAGTAGCCACCGTGTATCGCGGCTCGCAGAACCTGCTGTTGCCGATCCGTGAGTTCATCATCGAAGGTGTCTCGGAGCACCCGGCCGGTTTCACGCACACTCACCCCCGAAGAGCCCGTGTACTCACGTTTTGAGACAAACGTCGTGTCCGGGAACGATTGCTGGACACGCGTCACGAGCGAGCTAATATCCGTCCCAAGCGGCACCTCACAGACAACCTCGGCCTGACCGTCGGCTACAAGATCAGTCGTGACGACTGCACCCGCTGTAACGAGTGTTTGCACCAAGGACCGACGCTGCAGTTCGATTTCGACGTCTCCACCCGGGGGGTCTTCCGTCCGCCGGACCCGTCGCAACTCGGCGTCACAGTCCGCGTGCTCCGCAATGTCGGCGAGAGAATCCAACGAGGCATTCCGAACGGACACATAGTGAACGAACGTCTCGTTTGCGGTCGGAATGGTCCCCGTGATTTCGACCGTACACCCAAGCTGTTTGGAAGCGAAGATAAAAAATGACCCGGTGTCGGTACTGTTGAACGTGAGTTCGGCCACGCTGTCCGTATGGAGCACACGCTCCATCGCAAGCGAGTGGAGAACCTGCCCGGTTCTCTCACCGAGCGTCGTCAAGAGTGTCCGCTCGTAGCCCCCGAACGCTTCTCCACGGTCGGTGTACAGGACGAGCAGACCGTGGGTCCGACCCCTGTGTTCGAGCGGAACGATGGCTCCGCCTTGGAACCCCTGATTCAGTGTGTGTGCTCGCCACCGTCCGAACCGTGAGTTTCGCTGACTCCCCGTGACGACCTGTATCTCGCCCGTTTCAACGGCGGCCTCTGCCGGACCGACCTCCGTCCGCGACTGTGTCGAGACGGACACCGACTCGTCGTCACCGCAGCCGTTCTGATGGTCCGAAACGGCCCGTTCGGTCAGCGGCGTGCCCGGCGTGTGTTCGATGAGCCGTGCGCGCTGGTACGCCCGCGTCTCCGTCAACAGCTCACAGAGCGTCTGTTCAGTCTCATCGGTCGGTGTTGCGCCGTTGAGAGCCTCGTTAACCGGCTGGATCGTCCGGACGAGTTGTTCGAGACGTTTTGGCCCGGTGATATCTTCCAGCGCAACGATGATCCGTCTGACCGATCCGTCACGGTTTCTGACCGGGGTAACATTGCTCGATAACCACCGTTCGGAGCCGTCCGGGAGTGTGATTCCGTGGGTGAATCCTTGCACGACCTCGCCGGTTCTGCGGGCACGCGTGACCGGGTGGTCCCCGTGTGGAATCGGAGCACCCGTCTCGTCCCAGATGTCCCAGTCGGAGTCGTCGGACTCCTGTTGAGCCATGTCGTGTCTGGACAACCCGAGCAACTCCTCGGCACGGGAGTTCGCGTGGGTGACATCTCCGCCGGCATCCAGGAGGACGATACCGACGGGGGCCGTTTCCAGAACGTGGTTCGGCTCCCGCCGGGCCACGTTTGAATCGGTGCTCTCGGTAAATACGGCGATAACGCTGTTTCCAGCCGGATGGATTTCGACTCCGACCCACCGCTCGTGGTGTGCGTCATATCGCTCGAATGACGTGGGCGACCGTGTGTCGAGGGCCGTTCGGAACTCGTCTTCGGCGCTGGTGTCCGCTACCCCGGAAAGAACGCCCCGGACGTGTTCGCCACGCAGCTTTTGCCGGTCCCGTCCGAGAAACCGTTCGGCCTGTCTGTTCACGTGTGTGCATCTGAGATCACCGTCGAGTACGACGACACCATCCGGCACACGCTCCAGACTGTCCGTCTCCAACCGGTCGAGTCCATCCCTGAGAACCGAGACGACCGCCTCGACCAGTTCCCGTTCGCTGGCGAGCCATGTTCGCCGATCCGTGCAGGCGACCGTCACCGAGAGATCCGTTCCGGTACGTGTGTGTGCCTCCGCTGTCAGGCGGTCGGTGGTCGGGTGAAAGCCGTCGGTTTCGAACACATCGCCGTCCACACGTATCTCGGTCTCGATCGTTCGCGGGCGTCGAAACCACCGAGGGAGCTCGGAGACGTAGGTCCGGAGTCCGTCGTCGAGATCGTCGGGCAAGCCGGGAAAGAGTTCACTCGCCCGCGTGACTGCGCCCAGCGCGTTCGTCGGTTCGTCGTGTGCGTTCTCGCCGCTCGTTCCGGAACCGCGGTCCTCGCCGGCCGTCCCCCGTTCCGGCGCGGATCCTTCGGTCCCGAAACGGTCGCGCCACGCAACAGAACCGTGAGCAGCGGATTCGACGCGGTTCGGGCGGTCGCCGTCTTTGATCGTCTCGTGGCGATCCTGTTCGTTCATGCTACCTCGGAGTCATCCCCCCACGTCTTAACACCCTCATACCGATTTTATATTTTGAGAACGCACGCGCTGGCCCGTCCACGTGGACACTTGTCGGCGGTCCGTGCCGCGGGTCCTGGCTTCGGGACGAACTCCCATCCGCGGCGATTAGAGGTCGGGTTCCACGCCGTCGGTTGAGGTGTCGTACGTTCGATCGAGGTACGCGAGGAGGGGGTCGACGAATCCAGGATCGTACGTTAGAACACCGTAAAACTCGTTGTCGGCGCGTTCACACGCGAGCAAGGCGGTCTTCTGGGTCTCATCACCGCCGCCGTCGAAGACGACGAACCACGTTTCGGCGATCTCGTCCGCCGGGACCGCGTGAACGTGGCCGGAACCGAGGTCCGGTGGCGTGGCGTCGGGGATACCGTAGGCGTGTACCGAGACACCTTGGCTGGCGAGGTCGGCGTAGACAGATCGTTGGTCTGTCATGGCAGAACAGCGCTGGAACCCCGCATGAATCGAGCCCTGACCGATCCGTCGGGCGCGATCCTCGATCTCCCGGGAGCCGTAGAGCAACTGTTCCGTGTCGTAGGACGTGAAGGTCGTCTCCTTGAGATGCCGGAGAATGGTCCGGTATTTTCCGTTGGTAACGCCGAGTCGGCCGGCCTTTGTCGGCACGTCTCCGAGTAACTCCCTGAGAGTCGAGCCATCGACGACCGCGAGTACGACACGCCGGTTGCTAAGGACCGCGACATCTTCCGGGGCTTTCGAGGCCGTTTGTCCGACGGTGATCCGCACGTTCAGCATCGCAAACTGCGTTCTAAGAGCCTCGTGTATCGCATCGGTTGGGTCGACGTTGAACAGACGGAGTTCCTTCTCGTGGTGTTTGACACACTCGATACTGGCCCGCAGATCGGTCAACGGAGCCGCGTTCGTATCCATCCAACACATCTCTTTTGTGTTCAGCCTCGGTGCCCCTTGTCCGGCATCGTCGGCCGTTGGAGCCTGTCGTTGTGTGAAGCGTCGGTCACGCCAGGTCGTTCGGGTCGAGGGTCCCGATAGCCACCGCTCGAAGTTGTTCGTCGGAGAGCAGTTCCGCCGCGGCGTCCGGCATGTCGTCGGGGAGATCGGCCGGAATCGACACCTCGTCGGGGGCCGTCGTGGTGACGGCGTCTCGCCCGCCGTCCGTGGCGGAGCGGTCACCCGATAGGCGCGTTACCGACTCCTCGACCTCCGAAACCATCGCCGCCTGTTCCTGATTCGCGGCAGCCAGGCTTTCGGTTTCCTTGGCGACGCGGTCGGTCCGACCGACCACATCGTCGACCATCGACGCGATCTCCTCGGCGGTAGCCGCCTGGTCGTCGGTCGCGTCTGCGACCTCGCTGATCCCGTCCCCCGTTTCGGTGACAGCCTCGACGATTTCGGTCAAGCTGTTCATTGCGTTCTGCACCTGTTCGATACCCTCGTCGACCTGTTCGGTCGTGGCAGCGAGATTCGCCGCCGTCTCCTCGGTATCCGCCCGGATTCCATCGACCATCGTCTCGATATCACTGGCGTGGGTCTGTGACTCCTCGGCGAGTGATTTGATCTCGTCGGCGACGACGCCGAATCCCTCACCCGCCTCCCCGGCACGGGCGGCCTCGATCGAGGCGTTCAGCGCGAGCATGTTCGTCTGCTCGGCGATGCCGTCGATGGCGTCGACGAACTCGTCTATCTGTTGAACGCGATCCTGTAATGCGGCGACGTCGTCCGCGACGTCGGTTACCGCCTCGCCGATGTCGTCCATGACCTCGGCAGCGGTGTCGGCAGCCTCCTTGCCGTCCACCGCGAGCGTTTCCGCCCGCTCGCTCGCGTTCTCGACCTGGTCGGCTGTCGAGGCGACCTCCTCGACCGTCGCCGAAAGATCCGCTACCTCGGACGAGATGTCGTCGACCCGTTCCGACTGGTGGGCCGCCGCATCGCTGATTGCAGTGGCGCTCTCGGCGACGTCCTCGGCGCTCGTTTGGAGGTCACTCACCGGTTGTTTCACGTCCGCCTCGACATCGGCCATCAGTTGCCGGTTGCGCTCGGTCTCCTCTTCGAGTTGCTGGCTGTAGGAATGAATGTAGGTGTCGGTGACCACCTGCATATCGAGATCGATCAGTCGGAGAATCGCGAGGAGATCCTGCACGGCGTCGTCGACCTCCTCCTCGATCGCCGCTTCGATCCCGCGACGCGAGACCCCGGCGTGTGGTCCCGGTTCGTCCGTTCGCTCGCCGGACACAGGTTCGGCCCCGCCGTCTGTGGCGGCGTCGGTCAGTCGGTCGGTGAGCGATTCGACGAGGCGGTCGCCGACCAGCGGGAGGATGAGGTCGTAGTAGACACCGTACTGGCCGAGATACTGCTTCATCGGCATCTCCAGCAGGTCGTGAAGTTTGCCGATACGGGCCCGGTCGCGGAAATACTCCGTGCCGTACTCACCCTCGGCAAGCGTCACGAGATACGCCGATTGCGTCCGCTTGAGTTGTTCGAGATCCTTCGGCGAGCGCTCGATAACGGAGACCGTCTCGTCGTGGTCGGTCAGGTTATCATAGAAGTCGTCCGCCACCTGTTCGGCGTTGGCGGCGAAGTCATCCTGATACGTCCGGAGGCGGCGGACATCGTCGTCGGTGAACCCGACGAACTCCTTTCGCCACCGGATTTCGGACTCGTCGAGGCCGATGGCGTCGACCAGCGAGTCAACGTCCAACTGGTCGTTGAGACCGCCCTGTCCGAAGTCGTCGCGGCCAAACTGTGGCGAATCGGCCATAACAGGTGCGTAGAGTGAACGGCGACATAACTCCCACATCTAGATAACGGCATGCCGTTCGAGGCGTAGTCCGTGAAAAGAACGGATGGCGTTGCCGCTGGGTCTCGGCTGTGAGACTCGTGCTGTATCGGGAGTCACGACGGATCGGGAGGGGCCGCAGTGACCGATGTACGCCGACAAGGGTGGCGCTCGAGCGTGAAGGTGGCAAGCGGTTCGGAGGCCGTCGGCTGTGCCGGCGAACGGGTCGCCGCCATCATCACCGACACAAAGGGGACGGTCGGACACACGAACCCGGTGAACCCGGTGTTCGGAGCCCGGTCCGGCCGTACAGGTTCGGGGGCGAGGTCACACTCGGGAACGACTCACCGCGTGGAGCAGATGTCGTACCGGGGCCATCTTATTCGTCCGTCGATTCCTCCCTCCACAAGCCCGGTGTGTCACGCCGCTCGATCACCCCCGACCGCCGGATGGATCGAGGTGGGACCGACACCACGACATCGGTGCGATTCCGGCCCGATGGTCACACAGCAGGATGGTTTGACACCACGCAGGTGGATGCCCCCGGCAACGGACGGTAGGTATTATTATACCCACCGCGTCAGTCAAGACCAATGGGAGACGCTGAGACTTCGAACAACCGGAGCCAGAATCGGGCAGGCCGGTACCGGAAGCTCGTTCAAGAGTCCAACGATATCGCCACGATCATCGACACGGACGGAACGATAACGTACGTCAGCCCCGCGGTTACCCGTGTTCTCGGCTACGACCCGGAGGAGTTGATCGGGAACACCGGATACGAGTACGTCCACCCCGACGACCGGGAGCGAAACGCCGACGCCATCGAGGCCGTTATCGAAACTCCGGAGGAGCCACAGGTCGTCGAGGTCCGGTTCAAACACGCCGATGGCACCTGGTGCTGGATCGAGGCAACGATGCGGAACCGGCTTCAGGACGACGTTATCGACGGGATTCTACTCAACGGCCGTGATATCACCGAGCGGAAAAGACAGGAACGCGAACGCGAAACGCTCGCCAAAGAGTACAAGGCGCTTCTGAACAACGCGGCCGACGTCATCTTTTTATCGATGTCGACACGTCGAGGGAGATCACGTTCCGGTTCGACCGCCTCAGTCCGGCGTACGAGCGACAGACCGGACTCACGACCGAACAGGTTCGTGGCCAGACGCCGCGTGAGGTGTTCGGTGAGGAGCGGGGTGCGAGGCTGGAAGCGAACTATCACCGCTGTGTCAAGGCCGGAGAGCCGATCTCGTATCAAGAGGAACTGCGGATCGGCGGGGAGGCACGCGTCTGGCAGACGAGACTCGCGCCGGTTACCACCGGCGGTGAGATATCCGGTCTCGTGGGAATCACTCGGAACGTCACCGACAGCGTCAAGCAGGAGCGACGGCTCCGTCGTCAGAACGAGCGCCTCGACGAGTTTGCGAGTGTCATCTCACACGACCTTCGCAATCCGCTCAACGTCGCACAGGGCCGCGCAACGCTTCTGGATGAGCAAATCGAGAGCGAACACACGGGGCCGCTCGTCCGGGCGCTCGACCGGATGGAGGCCATCATCATGGACACGCTAACGCTCGCTCGGCAGGGGGACACGATAGAGGAGGCGGAGTCGGTCAGGCTGACCGACCTCGTTGGACAGTGCTGGGGGGTGGTGGACACGGACGAGGCGACCCTCGAGATAGCAGACGAGTTGGTGTTCGACGGTGACCGCGACCGGTTGCAACACGTGTTCGAAAACCTGTTCCGAAACGCCGTCGAACACGGCGGTCCGGGCGTAACGGTTCGTGTCGGCTGTGTCGGTCCGGACACCATCTACGTCGAGGACGACGGGCCCGGAATTCCTGTAGACCGGCGCGACGAGGTCTTCGAACCGGGTCATTCGTCCACGAGTGGCGGCACCGGCTTCGGGCTGACCATCGTAAAACGGATCGTAGAGGCCCACGGGTGGACGGTGAGCGTAACGGAGGGGTCAGATGGCGGAGCACGGTTCGAATTCGAGTTCGAGATGTCACAGTAGGGGAGAAAGCGGCGGTGCGTTCCGTTGGCTCCGTGTTGCCCCCGGTGGTCCCAGCCACGGAACCCGGACCCGAACGATTTCGTATCGCGACATTGGATTCATCGACTTTTCTCCCGGAGTGTGCCCCCGCTCAACCCGTCCCACACGACCTCGTAGCCGAGACGCGACAGCACCGCGCTCGTCTCGGTGACGCCAGACGCCGCGAGACGCTCCTCGACCGCGTCGAACGACATACCGGGGTCGAGGTCGGCGGCAAGCGCCGACAACAGCGACGGCCGGAACAGCCATCCACCCACGCGCTCGTGATCGGGGAAGGCAACATCCTCAATCGTGTCCACGCTCACGCCGTGGCGCTCGGCGACCGTCGACAGCGCGACAGCGTCGGCCCCCGGGTGGAGCGTGTCGGGCAACTCCGCCCGCGTCTCGGCGACGAGTCGCTCCTCGTAGCGCCGGAGAACGTCGACCACGTCCTTGACGCGAACGGTTCCGGTGTAAGGGATCGCCCGATGATCCCGAGCTTCGATGTCCTCGGCCACGCCAAGGCTCTCGTCGACGGCGACGAGCATTTCGACGTCCTCGAGGTCGGCGAGTTGGCCGAGCTTTTTCGAAACGTACTCCGGGGTCCAAAAGCCCATGATCTCGAAAAACACCCGGAAGTCGGCAAACCGGTAGTCGAAGGCGAAGTCGGGGATCATCACCTGGGAGCCGACCGCAAGCGGTTCGGGTTCGCGGGCCAGTCTCCAGTCCAGATCGAGCGCCGAGAAGCGGGCGGCGAAGTCGGCCTCGACGCCGCTGTCGTAGGTTGGTTCGGCGATTGGGTCGACCCCCGGGACGCCGATGTCGTCGCCGTCGAGCGAGAGTTCCCGCTCGGTCCCCCGGTCATCGATCGTCGCGTCGAGCCGCCACTCGGCGGTTTTGGCGACCGAGCGCAACAGGCGGGCGAAGGCCGTTCCGTACCGACGGCTTCGTCGGAAAAGGTGGTCGGGTCCCGTGACGACCACCTCGCGGCCCGTGTCGGTCCGGCGTACCTCGTACATGAGGCCGAGACGTTTCACCGCGGAGATCACGGCCCGGGGATCCGAACTCCGGACCCGGACCTCGACGGCGTCGAACAACGCCGTCTGTGCCAGCGAGAGGTCGTACCGATCGAGGAGTGTGTCCGGCGTCCACCGGGGATCGAAGTCGACCAGCACCTGCCGAACGCCGCGGTCGGCGTACAACGACGACTCGGCGGTGCCGGCGTCGACGCCGAGGCGGTCGGCCGCGCGGTCGAGTGCCCGGTCGCGGTCCCCCTCGGAGACGACGCCGACGGCTTCGGCGGCCTCGAAGACGACGCGGCGCACGCGCTCCGGCGGGACCGACGCCTGCGTTTCGAAAATCGCATCGCGTTCACACAACGCGGCGAAGCCGCGAACGAGTTTGAAGTCGTCGGCCTCCGACTCCAGCGTGTCGAGGGCGTCGTCGAGCGCCGCCCGGGGGCGGCCGACGTGGTCCGCGAACGCGCCGAGGACACGCGCCGCGAGTGGCCGGTGGGCACGGTCGGCGAACTGCGGGTGGTAGCCCCCGCCCGCTCGCGACACCCGGAGCAGATCCTTTCGGAGCACGGGTGAGCTTGTGGCGGGCAGGGTAAAATCCCGCCGCCGTCGAGGGCAACGCTCTTTTCGGTCGCGGCGGTGCCCACCGTATGGACAGGCGCGCCCTCCTCTGCCTCGCCGGACTCACGCTGACCGCGGGCTGTTCGTCGAACCCGCCACGAGCCAGCGGACCACGGACCCCGCCGACGCCCGGCGAGCCGACGTCGTCCGGGTCGTCCGGATCGTCCGGGTCGTCGCTTCGTGTCACCGATCAGGGCGTCGAACCCGCGGACGACGGACATCTCAGGGTGCTGGTGACGGTGACGAACCGGGGCGGGGCCGAACGGGCGGGCACGCTCGTCGTCACGGTCTCGGTCGAGGGGTCGACAACGGAGCGACGCCGCGAGGTGAGCGTCTCCGGGGACGGCGAGCGCGAGGTCGTGGTCGGCTTCGAGGGGGTCGCCTTCGATGACTTCTCCGGTGGCGGGTCGCTCCGCTCGCGGGTGGAGTAACGCGCGGTCGGGCCGGTCGTGGCGGGCGGTGTCGATGAGGATACGGTTGAGGTTCCAGAGGTGGGTCGGCGTCACCGCATCGGCATCGCCGGGTCGGCGGCGGTGTTGCTCCCTCGTTCCCGGACGCGCCGCCCGCGCCGCCGCCCCCGATCTCACTCCCGGAGGTCGTCGAGTTCCGCGAGCAGGTCGTCGATCTCGGGACGGTCGAACGTCGAGGAGCCGCGGTGGACGTACGCGATGGCTGGCTCTGCCCCGCGTCTGTCGACGATAACCACCTCGGGCATTCGGCCGAAGAGGTCGGAAAACCGGCCCAGAACCCCGAATCGGACGGGCTGATCGTAGGCGTCTCCCGCCTCGGTTTCCGGATCCGCCAACAGCGGGTAGGGGAGATCGTACTGTGCCTGCCACGATTCGACCCGATCGACCGGCTCGGGGACGATGGAGACGACTTCCGCGCCGCGGTCACGGAACTCGTCGATCCGGTCGGCGAGGGACTGGACCTGCGACCGGCAGTTCGTACAGTAATGATCGCGCTGAAAGAAGAGAACGGCGAAGTCGACGTCGTCGGGGAGCGACCCCAGCGAGAACGGATCCGGGCCGGCCGCCACGTTCGGGAGCGAGAACGACTGTCCCTGGGTTGTCATAACGACTGGTTGTGGCCTCGAACCCAAAACGCCACCGGCAGTTACTCCACGAACGCCCCGGCGGCCCGTGACCAGTCCCACGACAGATACCGGACCGTCGGCGTCGCGTCGGCGGGGATGACATCGTGGGTCCGGAGCAGCGACCGGAGTCCCGACGACCCGCCGAAGTCGCCGCGGAACCACAGGCAGACGCGGGGGACACGGACGACACCCGCACTGGGGTCGTACTCGACGGTCCGGTCGAGGTGGTGACGGGTCGCCAGATCGAGTTGGTCGTCGACGCGGGCGGGTTCGTAGGCTCGGATCGCCGGACAGCTCTCGGCTCCACAGTTCAACGCGAAGTGGATTCGCGGATCACAGCCGTCGAGACGGTGGCGGGACTCGAAGGTCGTCACGAGGAGTTTCGGGAGGTAGCCCAGTCCGTACTTCGAGCGTCCGCCCCGGAGCAGCCCGTTCTCGATGCGGTCGAGCGAGAGCGGGGTGCCGGCGACGGTCAGCGCGGGCGCACGAAAGAACCGCACGATCCGCAACGGGCTATCGTAGCGCTCGGGTCGGTCGCCGAGAAGGAGTTGCGTGCCCGCGTTGTAACAGTTGAGCCAGAAGGCAAGCGCAGTCCGTCGGTCCGTCCGAACGTCGTGGAGGTCGGCGTCGGTCGCCGCGGCGATGGCGTCCCGATACCGGTCGGTCGGGTCGTTGCGTTTGCACGCGACGAGCAACGCTCGGGCGAGCGCCGTCGGTGAGTCGTCGGATTCCGGCGGGTGCGTGGCCAGTGCCGGTGATGGCATGTGATATGTGGGTCACGGCGTCGAAAAAGGGTTGTGCGGGCTGGCGTCGGTAGCGTCAGAGTGCGGGACGGGCGTGGGAGCAGGCGTCACACACCTGCGATACGTTTATTCACCGGGAGTCCTCCCCACTCCCATGGCAAGCGGTGACGTGCTCTCGACGACGACGAGTCTCTGCCCCGACTGTCTGGAACAGGTTCCGGGGTGCTATGAACAACGGGACGGCGGCGTGTTCCTCAGCCGCGAGTGTCCGGACCACGGCGAGACGTCCCGTCGCGTCTGGGGGTCGATCGACCACTGGGAGTGGGCCGCCGAGTTCGGCCCGAGTCCGGAACACGACGGCGGCGACCTGACCGTCGACGACGACCACGCCTGTCTGGCTATCGTCGAGGTGACCGACGACTGCAACCTCTCGTGTTCGTACTGTTTCGCGAGTTCCGGCCCGGGCGGCCCACACCGCTCGACCGAGGAGATCGAGTCGCTGCTCGACACCGTCGCGGAGGCGGGCGGGCGCCCGATCCAGTTCTCCGGGGGCGAACCCACCGTCAGAGACGACCTGCCCGACCTCGTGGACCGCGCACGGAGCCGCGGCATCGACCACGTCGAGGTGAACACGAACGGGATCCGGCTGGCGACCGAGAACGGGTACGCCGCGGCACTCGCCGACGCCGGCGTCACCGCCGTCTACCTGCAGTTCGACGGCCTGACGAGCGAGACATACGAACGGATCCGCGAGGTTGATCTCGTCGCGGAGAAACACGACGCCATCGAGGCTTGTCGGGCGGCCGACCTGCCGGTTGTTCTCGTTCCGACGGTCGTCCCCGGCGTCAACGACGACGAGATGGGCGATATCGTCCGGTTCGCGCTCGACAACCGGGACGTGGTCCGCTCGGTCAACTTCCAGCCCGTGGCGCATTTCGGTCGGTACGAGGCGAACGACGGCCGGTTCGCCATCGACGACGCCACCCGACTGCTCGCCGACCAGATCGAGACGCTCGATCCGCGGGACATGCTCCCCGCGCCCTGTTGTTCGGCCTACTGTCAGATCGGGACGGCGTTCGTCCCGCAGGACGCGGGGCCGGCCGGCGGCGACGGCGACGACGGCGACGCGTTCATTCCGTTGACACAGTACGTCGACGACGGCCTCTGGGACACGCTCTCTGGGCTGGTCGACGAGAGCGACTACATGGAACTGCTCGCCGGCACCGCCGCGGGCGAGGAGTGGGCGTGTAAGACCGCCGGCTGCTGTGGCGTCGACGTGCCCGGCGGCGTTGAGGGGCTGTTCGACGAGGTGGTTCCCGTCTCCTTCACCGGCTTTATGGACGCCGACGCGGCCGACGTGAACCGACTGAGCAACTGTTGTCTCTCGGTCCCGACGCCGGACGGCGACCTCGCCCCCTTCTGTGGCTACAACATGACGACCGAGAGCGGCGAGTACGCCCTCCGAACCCGCAACGGGTGGGGTGGCCGGGCAGCGGTCGACGAGCCACTGGCGGGCGAGGACGAGGACGACGGGGCGACCGGATCCGGGTACGACGGGACCGCCACCGACGGTGGCTGTGGACCGGGCGACCACGGGGGTGGGTGTGAGTGATGGACGGACTGCTCGATGCGGCGCTCGCGAACCCGTGGGGCACACTCGACACCGTGCTCGATGGCCCGCTCCACCCGGGCGGCACCGAGGCGACCGCCGAACTACTCGACCGGGCCTGCGTCGGGGCGGGGACACGCCTGGTGGACGTGGGCTGTGGCGCGGGCGAGGCGCTGACGGTCGCCCGCGAACGTGGAGCCGAGACCGTCGGCGTCGACCCGTCTCCGTCGGCCAGCCGGGCGCTCCGGGCCGACGCGACGGCCCTCCCCCTGCGGGACGGCTGTACCGACGTCGTGCTCGCCGAGTGCGTGCTTTGTCTCACCGATCTCCCGACCGCGCTCTCCGAGGCGAAACGGGTTCTCACCGACGGCGGACGCCTCGCCGTCTCCGACGTCGTCGTCGAGGGCGACCGGCCCACGGTCCCCGATCCGGTCGCCGAGGCGCTTTGTCTCGATGGCGCACGGAGTTCCGAGACGCTGATGGCCTACCTCGTGGACGCAGGCTTCGACCCGAGAGCGACACGGGACCACCGCGACGACCTTCTTGCGATGCGGGATCGGGTGACCGAGCAGGTCGACTACGAAAGCCTGCTCGGTCTCATGGGTGAACGGGGTCGGCGGGCACTGGACGCCATCGAAAACGTCGAGCGGGCGGTCGAGACCGGCGACGTGGGGTACGTCTCCGTCGTCGCGGAGACCTGAGCCCGGTTACGAGTCGTCCGGCGGGCGCTCGGAGAGGCGGTCGAACCGGTTCTGTGCCCGCGCCGCCCGGTCGTCGGTCCGGTCGGCATCGTATTCGGTTTCGAGTAGCGTCCCGTCGGCGACGGTGATCCGCAGGACCGCGTCGTTGCGTCGAGCCTTTTCGGGGAGGGCGTCGGTCTCCAGCACCGCGTTACCGATCTCCTCGCCGTCTCGCTCGACAAAGACCGTCGCGAACCTGTCCTCGACGGCGTCGACGACCGCCGTGTACCGGCCGTCGTCCAGCGCCTCGATGTCAGTCATACGTCTCTCGAAGAACCGTGTCGTTGTCACTGTTGTGCACGATTACCGTGTCGCCGTCGTTGTTCCAGACCGGCGACTCCGATCCCCAGTACAGGTTACCGTCGCCGTCGGCTCCGGTGCCGGTTCGCACCGTCACCGTCTCGCCGGGGTCGAGCGTGTAGCCGTCGGGGAACGCGTACGTCCGGCCGGCCTCGTCCTCGACACGCCAGTCCGTGAGATCAAGCGTGGCGTCGCCCGCGTTCTCGAAAACGACGTACTCGTCGTCGAGGTTCTCGCGGTCGTCCCCTTCGGCGTCCGGCTGCACCCCGGCAACGACCATCTCGCCGCTGGCCGGAGCGTCGGTCCCGCCGTCGGTCGCGGTTGGGGTCGGAGGCGGGGCCGTGTCCGACCCGCCACCGAGGCGGGCGCGGCCGGCGACAACGCTCTGATTCCCGGGGTCGATGGGGTCACCAGCCCGGAGGTCAAGCGGTGCCGTCGGTGCCGCGGCCTGGGTTCGGACGGCGACACCGCGTCCGTCGCTGATCAGAACGACATCGCCGTGGGTCGCCGTCCAGTAGGTCGGCACCGATCGGTCGGCGAACCGCCGGAGGGTCTCGTCGGTCGGGTGACCGTACCGGGAGTCGTGGGCGCTGGAGACGACGACCGCCTCCGGCCGAACTGCGTCGAGAAACGGTTCCGTCGAGGAACTCGACGAGCCGTGGTGGCCAGCCTTCAACACGGTCGACCGGAGCTCATCGCCGTAGGTCTCGGTGAGGTAGGCCTCCTGATCGTCCTCCGCGTCGCCGGAGAACAGGATCCCGGTCTCGCCGTGTGTGAGTTTGAGAACGATGCTGTTCTCGTTTCGAGCCTCGTTTTCGAGGTACGGGTCCGGGGGACCGAGAACGTCGACATCGACTCCCTCCATCGGCACCGTGTCGCCCTCGCGCGTCTCGTACAGCGTCACGTCGTGGGCCTCGACCGCATCGAGATACTCGCCGTACGTGCCCGTACTCGCGGCGATACCCGGGTCGTAGACGGCTCCGATCCCGTCGCCTTCCGTCTCGAACCGTTCGATGACCGCCGCGTTGCCGCCGATGTGGTCGGCGTCGTTATGCGAGACGACGAGGTGGTCGACGCGTTCGATGTCGTGGCGCTCCAGATACGCCAACACGTACGCGCCGTCGTCGTTGTAGTGACCGGTGTCGATCAGCATCGTCTCGCCCGTCGGCCCGACGACGAGCGTGCTCACCGACTGGCCGACGTTGATGAAGTGGACCTCCACCGTCCCGTTCGGGGCGTTTGCCTGGTCCACGGCCGCCGTCGCCGTCGGCTCCGACGGTTCGTCGACCCCGCCACCTCCGTCGACGGGGCCGGCGCCGCCACACCCCGCGAGAACGACGACAACGGCGACGAGAACGACGCGGATCGGCCGTGACGCTAAAACCATGTGTTGCCTACACGGCGCGAGGATAAAGAAGGGGGGTTCCGCTCGGTCCACGGTCTACCGCCGGCGTTCCGCGACCCGCTCCTCGGCCGTCTCGGCGCTGACCACCTCGTAGAGAATCGCTCCTCGGCCGTCCGCCTTCGGCCGGAGGAGTCGCCCGAGACGCTGGGTGAACTCGCGTTCGCTCCCGCTGCCCGAGAGAATGACACCGACGGCGGCGTCGGGCACGTCCACCCCCTCATCGAGAACGTTCGCGGCGACGACGCGGGTGTACGTTCCCTCGCGGAACCGATCGAGTATCGACCGGCGCTCGCTTGCCCCCGTCTCGCTCGTGATGGCCGGGAGCAGGAACCGCTCGGAGAGCCGGTAGACGAGGTCGGTGTGGGCGGTGAAAACGATGGTTCGCTCGCCGCGGTGACGTTCGAGGATCCGTTCCAGAGCCGCCACCTTCGCGTCGGAGTTCATCATCACCTCACGGGCCTCCTGTTTGGCGAGGAGTGCCTCCCGGGCCTCCGGATCGGAGCCCGACCGCATGACGAGTTCGCGGTAGTCGCTTCCGCGCTCCATCGAGAGCCCCGACCGCCGGAGGTAGTCGACGAAGGTCCCCTGAGCCTCGTCGTAGGCCTCGCGCTCCGCAGGCGTGAGTTCCACCTCGACCCGCCGGAGTTCGTAGTCCGCGAGGTGGTCGCCGGCCAGGTCGTCCACGTCGAGGTCGTAGACGACGGGTCCGACGAGGTCCGCGACGGCCGTGTGTGCGCCGTCCGGGCGCTCGAACGTCGCCGTCAGGCCGAGGCGGGCGGGCGCGGGAAGCAAGCGCGCGATGTCGCGGTAGTTCTCGCCGCCGAGGTGGTGAACCTCGTCGAAGACGACGAACCCGAAGCGGTCGCCGAGTTCGTCGGCGCGAAGATACGCCGAGTCGTAGGTCGCGACGGTGAGCGCTTCTATCGACCCTTCGCCGCCGCCGAGTTGGCCCACCGGAACCTCGAACTCCGTTTCGAGTTCGCGCCGCCACTGGTGGAGAAGGTCGACGGTCGGGACGACGACGAGCGTCGGCGTCGACAACGCCGCCATCGCGCCGACCGCGATAACGGTCTTACCGCTTCCCGTGGGGAGTTCGAGAACGCCCCGGCGGTCGTTGTCACGCCACGCGTCGAGGGCTGCGGTCTGGTACGCCCGGAGGTCGTACGTCGTCGAGAGACCGAGGTCGGGAAGATCGAAGACGGTGTCCTCGTGGTCGACACCGGCGTTCTCAAGCGCCGCAACGAGGTCGGCGTACCGGTGGCCGGGCGCACGGAACGTCAGACTACGGTCGTCTTCGGTGACCGGGAGGCCAGCGACGCCCGGCGGGTCGGGAATCTCGCCGTCGAGAGTGATCGTCCCGTCGTCGTACCGGACACGGCGGGTCACAGTCAGGATTGGAGGGGTGGAACTAAATGCGCTCCGCCCGCGGGGTCGACCATGGGCTCCGACTCCGGGAACCTCGACACCGAGGTGGAAGCGTTTCTCGCCGCCGCCGAAGGCGTCTACGACGAGTACGACGACGGGTATATCGACGCCGACACCGCGTTGTCACAGTTGGGCGACCACGTCTCGACGCTCCGGGACGCCCACGAGGACGACGCCGAGTAGGCGGGCGATGCCCGCTCCGCCACGCTCACCCCCACGAAGCGCACCTTTTTGACTCTGGGTCTTGAAGCTGGTACTGTCTTATGGCTAACATTTCGGCCGGATCGATACACGGAGTCAGCACAGTTTCAACGCTCGTCGACGCCGCGGTGGCGTTCGCCCGCGGCCGGCGAAAGAGCGGGGTCCTCCTCCTCGGGGCGGCCGCGCTCTCGTCGCGCGTCCCCGGACTCGGAGTGGCCGTTTCGGTGTTTCTTCGGCTTGCCCGAAAGCTCCGGTAATCCCGTTCAGTTCGTCGCTGGCGTCGGGTCAGAAACGGGAACACCTATCACGACCCGGACCCGGAACGGGAATATGACCGAGTTCTCCACGCGCGTCGAGTCGATATCCATCAGCGGCATCCGCGAGGTGTTCGAGGCGGCCGGCGAGAACGCCATCAACCTCGGCCTCGGCCAACCGGATTTCCCCGCGCCGGGCCACGCCCGACGGGCGGCCGTCGACGCCATCGAGGCGGGTGACGCCGACGCCTACACCGAGAACAAAGGGATCGAACCCCTTCGGGCGGCCATCGCAGAGAGACACGCCCGAGAACAGGGCGTCGATGTCGACGCCGGCGACGTCATCGCCACCGCGGGCGGGAGCGAGGCGCTCCACCTCGCCTTGGAGGCCCATGTCGACGCCGGCGACGAGGTACTGATCCCCGATCCGGGGTTTGTCTCATACGACGCGTTGACGAAAC
Source organism: Haloplanus sp. (assembly GCF_028275055.1). Lineage (GTDB taxonomy): Archaea > Halobacteriota > Halobacteria > Halobacteriales > Haloferacaceae > Haloplanus. The sequence goes on along the minus strand of NZ_JAQCNJ010000046.1, from coordinate 11,659 downwards.
TCACCGGTGGGACGGCCGTGCCGGTTCCGCTCCGGGACGACCTGACGCTTGATCCTGCGGCCGTCGAGGCCGCCATCACCGACGACACCGCCGCCTTTGTCGTCAACAGCCCCGGCAACCCGACCGGCGCGGTGTCGCCACAGGAAGACGTTCGCGAGTTCGCCCGCATCGCGGACGACCACGACGTGGTTTGTATCTCCGATGAGGTGTACGAGCGGTTCGTCTTCGACGGCGATCACCACTCGCCGCTCACATACGCCGACACCGACAACGTCGTCGTCGTCAACGGTTGTTCGAAGACGTACTCGATGACGGGATGGCGGCTGGGCTGGGTGACCGCCTCGACTCCCCGGATCGAACGGATGCTCCGTGTCCACCAGTACGTGCAGGCGTGTGCTTCGGCCCCCGCACAGTACGCCGCCGAGGCGGCGCTCACCGGGCCACAGGACCACGTCGACGAGATGGCCGACACGTTCGAGAAGCGCCGTGATCTCGTTCTCGACCGACTGGAGGAAATGGGACTCGACGTGCCTACGCCCGAAGGCGCGTTCTACGCGATGCCGGAGGTGCCGGACGGCTTCGTCGACGCCTGCCTCGACCGGGGCGTGATCGTCGTCCCCGGCGAGGCGTTCGGCGACGCGGGCGCGGGCCACGCGCGGCTCTCCTATGCGACCGACACGGCGACGCTCGAAGAAGCATTGGACGTGATGGCCGGGGTAGTGGTGGACCTCGGCTGATCACGCGTCCGGCGTGACTCCGCCCTCGTTGCGCGTGAGGAGGTACAGCACGAACGACTGGAGCCAGTGTGACCCGGCATACGCGTCGGTGAACGCCCGTGACACACCGCGTTCGGCGTGTCGCGCCCCACAGCGCCTGGCCGCCTCGGCCGCGCCGTCGCGATGGCCGTCAAGCGTCTCGGCCACGCCCGCCAAACACCACGCCCGCGAGAGGTTGAGACCGAGCAGGTGGAGTGCGGTCCCGTCCGTGGGGTCCGCGGGAACCTCGACGGGGTCGAGCGAAAGGCCGTCCGCGTCGAGGCCGGGCAGGAAGTCGTCGAGCCACGCCGCGAACCGACTCGGATCGAAAACGCGGCGCAACAGGTCCGCCTCGGTCAGCGACGGCGACAGAAAGTCGAGCCCGAACGGTTCATACGCCGCGGGGGCGTCCCGATCCGTCGCGAAGTGGTCGGTCGCCGCCTCAACGACGGCCGCAGCCAGTTCGTCGGCTCCAGTGGTTCGGGCGTAGTCGAGAACACAACACAACGCGAATGCGGTGTTGCCGTGCGTGCCGACCCTGTTGGGCCGTGACGGGGAACGGAGGTCCGACTCGACGAGGGTGACGATCCGACGTTCCAGCCGATCAAGGATCGCCCGCCATTCGGCGGCCCGGGCGTCGTCCCAGAGGGACAGTTCGGCCGCGAGTCGGAGAAACCACCCCCAGCCGTACGGTCGCTCGAAGGTCGGTTCCACCTCGAACCGTTCGACCTCGCGGGCGACGCCGTCGGCGGTGAGGCGAGCGTCGATCCGGTCGACGGCCTCGGCACGGGCGGGGTGGTCGTCGAACAGGCGGAGCCCACGCACCAGCGTCCAGTGGCCGTGAACGGCCGAGTGCCAGTCGTAACAGCCGTAGAAGACCGGGTGCCGTTCCCGCGGCCGCTCGGGGCCGTCCGGGCCGTCAACGCGCCCGACGTGGTGGGGGAACTCCGTCTCGAGGCAGTCGAGCGCCGGTCGCGAGAGACGGGCGGCCCCCTGACGGCCGATCCAGTCGGCGTGGCCCGAGAGAAGCGTCGCCGTGTCGACGCCGTCGAATGGGGTCATCGGTGATGGGGCGTTCATGCGTCGGCCATATCAAGCTGTGGCGGTGATACGGGCGATAAACGTGAATAAACTGGTTTCGGTGGGGGGAACGTCACGTTAAACTATCCACGTGCCGCAAGTTTACTTGCCCGCTGACGGCCCCTGGCCCCTCCCCCTCCCCCTCCCCCCTTCCCCGTTCAGTTCGCCGTGCTGACAATTTTGATCACGTCGCCCTCGCTCAGTTCGTGGTCCTCGCCGATCCGTCGGTCAGAGCGGGCGTCGACGGCGTGGAGGTAGCCGTCGCCGATGTCGGAGTGAATGGCGTAGGCGAGGTCACGCGGCGTCGACCCCCGGGGGAGCAGGACGGCGTCGGGGAGAACCGCTCCGCTCCCGTCCGTCCATCTCGTCTCGTTTCCGACCGGGTAGACCGTGACGTGGTCGAGAAGGTCGTAGACGGCGTGGTCGATGGCGGCCTGAACGCCGGTGCCGCCGTGGTCGGCCATCACCTCGCCGATTCGCTGCAACCCCTCGCGTTGGGCGTCGGTCACGTCGCCGACGATGCCAAACGCCTCGTCACCGGGGTCGTAGTCGACGACGCCCGCGTCGCCCGCGGTCCGGAGGGCGAGTTCGCCGTCCGCCGTCGTCGGGATCACGGGGCGGTCGGTTTCCCGGAGGCGGGCAACGTTTTCGGGTGGCGCGATATCGACCTTGTTCGCGAGGACAACGAGCGGTTTGGTGCGGGCCCGTATCTCGCGGGCCAACGCGGTGCGGTCCTCGTCGGTCCACTGGATGGGGTCCTCGGGGTAATCGAGCGCTCGGAGGCTGGCGGCCACGTCGGCCACCGTCGCGCCAAAGCCCGTAAGTAGGTCGGTCAGCGTCTCGTCGATGTCGAACTCCGGCGACCGGGACTTGCGCTCGACCGACTCCCAGTTGCTGTCGACGATGCCCGCGAGCCACTGATCCATCTCGCGTTCGACGAAGTCCACCTCCTCGAGGGGGTCGTAGTCGCCGACCTCGACGGGTTCGCCCTCGGCGTTCGTCCCGCCGGAGGCGTCGACGACGTTGAGAATGGCGTCGGCGTTGGTGAGTTCGTCGAGAAACTGGTTGCCGAGACCCCGTCCCTCATGTGCGCCGGGGACGAGTCCGGCGACATCTAGGAGTTCGACGGGAACGTATCGTTTCCCGTCGTGACAGTGCTCGTTGCCACACCGCTCGTCGCGAGCGAGACAGGGGCAGTCGGTCCGTGCGTGGGTCACCCCGCGGTTGGCGTCGATGGTGGTAAACGGGTAGTTTCCAACGTCCACGTCGGCCCGCGTCGCGGCCCGGTAAACCGTTGACTTGCCCGCGTTGGGCTTGCCAGCGAGCGCGAGAGAGAGCATACTGGACGTGGGCGGGTCGGCGGCAACTGCCTTTCGGTCCGTGGATTATGCCTCGACAGGCCGGAGGTCGATGGCGATCCGGCACTCCTCGGGGTCGTCGTCGGGGAATCGGAGCGTGCCGCCGAAGTTCTCGACAATCCACTTCACCAGCCAGAGCCCCAGTCCGTGGCCGTGAGACAACGGCGTCTCGATCCCGCGCCGGAGCGCGCGTCGGTCGCGTTCCGGAACCGGCTCCCCGGGGTTCGATACCTCGACGGTCACCAGCCCATCGGTTCGGGAGACGGTGACCGTCGCGGAGCGGGCGTCCGCAGTGCCGTGGACGACGGCGTTGGTGAGCAGTTCGACCAGCGCCGTTCGCAGGTGGATGTCCGCGAGAACCGTCGGCGCGTCGGTCGTGTCGACCGCGATAAACACCTCGGGGTGTGCGTCGTGGACCTCGGCGACGGCGTCGGTGATCATCTGGCCGAGGTCGACCCGATCGATCGTCGATTCGGCGAGCGTTCGTTGCACGTGTCTGGCCTTGTCGGCGCGGTCGACGATGCGGGTGGTGACACGCTCGATGGTCTCGAGACACTCGCAGCCGGCGTCGTCGAGTGCCTCGTTCTCCTGAATCTTGGAGACGTTACCGAGAACAACGTTGAGGTCGTTTCGGATGTCGTGTCTGAGGATTCGGTTGAGCACCGAGAGACGCTGTTCGTGGCGTTCGAGTCGCCGCCGGCTCCGGGCGATGTCGTGGGTCTGTTCGAGCATGAGCGCGGCGTTTGGCCCCGGTTCATCGGTCTCGACGTACTCCTCCGGCGGAACGTAGTAGGGGTTCCGACAAAGCGTCTCCCGATAGACAACGTACTCGTGGCTCCGGAGGGCCTTGGCGATGGCCTCGTCGTCGAACTCGTCCAACCCGTACTGACAAAGGGTCACGGTCGGCAGGTCGGAAGACCGGGCGTCGAGCGCCGCCTCGAACGTTGCCACGTCGTCAAAGTCGTTCTCGGTGCGGAAACACCACGAGTTCTCGCCGACGGCACAGAGCCCTTGCCGGCCGGCGCCGACATCCTCGGCGGCCGTCGCGAGCGCCTCGACGACCCGGTCGACGTCGAGGTGGCCGTCGTCGGGATACACCTCTGCAGCCGGGCGGATCCGCAGGTCCCCGGCGTCGATCCGAGCGTCGATGTCGATACCGGCGTCGCGGAACCGCCGGTGTACCTCGTCGGTGTCGGTGTCGTCCGTCAGGTAGAGACACTCGTACTCCCGCTGGAGCGCGCTCGCGACAAAGGCCGCCGCGACCCGGAGTTGCAGATCGGGGGAGTCATAGAACAGTGCGACGTGTGCACCGGGCTCTAACTCATCGAACTGTGCACGGACGTCAGCGTACCGGCAGTCGGCCGCGGCGACGTCCTCCCCGTCTAACATACGATAACATGATGTCCCCGTCGTCATGAAAGCTGTGAACCACCGTGGGGACGGCCGTTCACTCGATTTCGCGGCCGGCGTCGGGGCGGCGGATCCGCATCTCGCCGCGGGATCTGATCGAGCCGTCGACGACGGCGTCCTCGTGAAGTTCGAGGTCGGTGCACGAAACGTCGCCGAGAACGCGCACGCCCTCGTCGAGGCGGACGGTCCCGCCGCGGGTGGTCACGTCGCCGTGGATACGCGTGTTCGCACCGACGGAGATGTCGCCGCGAGCGCGCAGGCTCCCGAAGACGTTGTCGTCCGCGCCCATCTCGATGGACTCGGCGCGGACGTTGCCGTGGAGGCGGCAGTCGTCGCCCACCTCCGCGGCCGTCGAAACCCGCCAGGAGTCGTCGGAAACGTCGCTCCCGCGGGGGATCACCAGCGGATCGTCCGGGGCCTCGCCGCCGAGCGCCTCGGCGATGCTCTCGGCAGCGTCGGTCTCGCCGACCCGGAGCAGTTGCGAAAGGACGATAAAATAGAACACGAGCGTCGGGACGGGGTTTCGGATCACGATCCAGCCGTTGGCCTCGAACCCCTCGTCGATCTCCACGTCGTCGCCGATGTCGAGGTCGCCCGAGACCATCAACTGACCGCCCACGTGGACGCGTTCGCCGAGATACGCGTCGTCACCGACAAGAACGTTGCCCGCCACGTCACACCACACGTCCAACCGGCAGTCGCTCTCGGCCTCGATGTCGCCGCCGAACCGGACACGCTCGCCCGCGATGACGTTCCGGCCACGGACGCCGAACTCGACGGTGCTCTGTCCGCCGACGATCACGTCGCCGTCGGTCACGAGGTCGTGTTCCTCGACGGTCGTCCCGTCGGGGATCTCCAGCGAATCGAGCGGATCCCTTCCGAGTGCCACGCGCGTTCGTAGACGCCGCTATTATTAAAACGGCCGTCAGACAGCCGTCCGACAACGGCTCGAAGGGAGGGGTTTTCACCGACGGCCGACAACGGCCGCGCATGACCACGCTCGCCTTCGATGAGGACGGCGTCGACGTTGTGTACGAGGGGACGGAGTTCAGACTGGAGAAGGGACTGATCGAGGACGCCATAGAGAAGTCTTACCCCGACGTGACCGACCACGAGGTGTTACAGATGGTCGAGAAGGATCCGGCACTCGGCGGCGAACCACGACGGATCGGCGACATTCTGCGGTAGGCGTGTCCCCCCGGCGCTCGGGTGGCTACACGGAGCGATCCCGTCAGGACCGGAACGCGCCGGCGTCGTGGGGCCTCGACGTCCGAAGAACCCGCCGACCGGGACGCCCGCTACCGATCAACGTCGGCGGTCATGGTGTGTCGTCTCCGCTCGAATCCGAGTTTCTCGTCGAAGGCGATGGCGCGGGCGATCAGTTCACGGGCCAGCCCGCCTCCTCGGTAGGCGTCGCGGACGTAGATGTCGACGACGACGGGACGGTCGGGGCGGTCGAACACGCTCGGCGATTCGTCGAGGTCGGTCGTGACGAATCCGGCGACCGAACCGTCGATGTCGGCGATCCACGCCCGATACCGCTCCGTCTCGTGGCGGTTGGGCCGATGTGTGACTTCCTCGGCGACGAGGTCGACGCCGTCTGCAAGCGCAAACCGGTCGACGAGTCCCTTGCGCTCCCGGTGAGACGGGAGCCAGAACTTCTCGACGTAGCGACGGACGGCGGCCTCGTCGGCCGGGAAGGGAACGATATCCATGTGTGGCCGTGACACGAGCGGTTCTTGTCCCTGGTGACGCCGCCGGCGGTCGGCGGACGGGCACCGTTCTCGGTGCCGGGAACACCGGCGCTACGTCCGCTCAACGACGTCGGTCGTCGACACCGAGTCGAGCGACGTGCCGAACCGTTCCTCGATGCCGACCCGGAGAATGGACTTCGCGATGGCGGCACCACCACGGAAAGGGTCGAGTTTCGTCTCGCCGGCACGTTCGTCGTAGTCGATGGTCGTCTCCGTGACGCGGTAGTCGCGAGCGACCGGCCGCATCAGGAGTTCGGCCGACAGCCCGGTGTTTTCGGTCCACTCGATCCGGTGGAGAAGGTCACGGCGGTAGGCGCGCATCCCCGTGGTCACGTCGTGGAGGCGCCGGCCGAGCAGGAGGCTGGCGAGCCCCGCGAAAATCCGGTTACCAAGCCGGTTGAGCGCCGGCATCGTCTCCGGGTTGGGCGTGATACGGTCGCCGCTCACGACATCGTACCCCTCGTTGATCCGGTCGAGAAAATCGGGGAGACGCTCCATCGGGTAGGTGTCGTCGCAGTCGGTCGTAACGACCACCGGCCGGTCGGGTGTGCGGACGGCCTCGTGGACGGCGACGCCGTACCCCCGTGGCTCCTGTTCGATTACCCGGGCGCCCATCCCGCGTGCGATCTCCGGTGTCCGGTCGTCGGACCCGTCGACACAGACCACCTCGGCCCGTCCGTCGGTCACACGTTCGATGTCTGCCAACACGCTGCCGATGGCCGCCTCCTCGTTGTACGTCCCCATCACGACGGACACGTCGTCGAAGGTGTACTCGCTCATACCCCCACCTACGAGCCGTCCCACTTGAGCGTTTAGGTTTGCCTAAAACGTTGCGTCGGGTGGACAACACGCCTCGTGGAGGCGGTCGGTGACCAGATCCGCGAGCGTCCGGAGGTTCTCGGTGTCCTCGCGGTTGTACGAAACGAGCGTATCGAGTGCGGCCTCGTCGCCGCGTTCGTACTCGCGCCAGAGGCGAACAGCGTCCTTGCCGGCGAGGTCCGGCCGGTCGCGACCGATACCAACCTCCGCCTCGATACGCTTGAGACCGCCGGTCAGATCGAGGCGGCGACACGGGTACATGAGATCGAGATGTGGTGCGGTGATCTCGAGGTCGAAGGTGTCCTCGAGAAAGGGCACGTCGAAGCGTGCGCCGTTGAACGAGACGATCAGGGGTGCGTCCACGAAGCGTTCTCGAAGCCGGGGAGCATCGAGGTCGTCGCCCCGGATCAGGGTCTCCGTGTCGCCGCCGCGGTGGACGCTCACCGTCGTCACGTCGTGGCGGGCGGCGTCGAGACCGGTGGTCTCGATGTCGAAAAAGAGCGCGTCGTCGCGAAAGTTCTCGTAGAGGCGCCAGCGCTCGCCCGAAGGGAAGGAGTCGTGGAAAAAGCGGGCGTCCCCCCGGCGGAGGTGGTCGGTCGCCACATCGACGAACTCACCGATACGGTCGGCGGTCGTCGGCCCAACGACGGAGCCGTCGAACTCCTCCCAGTGGGTGATGCCGGCCTCCCAGAGGCGGCGTTCGGTCGTCTCGCCGACGCCGTGTATCGGGATGAAACTGTTCTCGATGCGCACAAACGTGGGTGAGCGGTCGGGCGATAAAAAACCTCGCGTCATCGACTGCGGTCGGTCGGCGAGTGGCGACGACCCCGGCGACAACGGCGTTGAACCCCCACCGAACAGACGGGCAACACCGACCGGGAGGAGTGCCGGGCGGCCGCGATGTCGAGTGACGCGAGGGTAGGTCGGCGAACGGAACGGATCCGTGTATACGGACGGTTGACACGGGGGCGCCTACGGGAGAAACCGGTCGGCGACATCGTCGTCGGGGACGAGACACCGATCCCTGCGCCCGAACCAGTCGTAGCGTCTGTTGGCGACGGCGTCGTAGAGGCGGTCACGGACGGCGGTCGGACAGAACCGGCCGAGACGGGCCAGACGGTAGGGCCAACCCAGCAGTTCGCCGATCCGGATCGCGGCGTCCGACTTCGTGTACGCCCGGTCGCCCTCGACGAGAACGACCGTATCCAGATCGTCGGTCGGGAAGCCGTGTCGGTTCAGGAGCGCCCGCCCTGCCTCGGACTGGAGCGGCGCGAACCGGAGGCGTTTCTCGGGATCACGGGGGATCAGGAACCCGACGAGCCCGTTACAGAGGTTGCAGACGCCGTCGAACAGAACGACCGGGCCGTCCGGATCGGGGCTCGCGTCGACCGAGCGCGAGGCTCGCGGCTCATCGGCCATACGATTCGATTGGGCCGCTCGGTTGAAGATCCCCTCGGTGTCCGTGCCAAGCGCCTCCGCCGTCGGACGCGATGGTGAGGTCGATCCGGAGGCACACAGCCGACCTGTGGTGACGGGTTCTTCGGTGTCGTCGTAACCGAGCGTAGCATCGTCGACCGTCTCGGGGAACGTCGACCGAGGAGGGTGTCAAGCCAAATTCGACGACCCGTATCGGCGGCGATAGACGGCAGTACACACGCCGTGTGCCCGCCCGCGGTGTCGTCCGTTTCGTTCCGCGGCGGGACCGGGCCGGGGATTGTCACCCCGGGTAACGGCGCGTTCGGTGACACCTTGCCGATCCGTTTCACGGGCGCAGATCGGTGTTCTCGTTCTCGATCTGTTCACCGGTCAATTCGTTCTCGATCCGCGCAAACACGGTCGTCTCCGACCGGGACCGCAGTTCCTCGATTGTGCTGTCTATCGACGCCCGTGCGTCCCCGATGTCGCTCACCAGTCGATCGAACGCCTCGCTCGCTTCCAACTCGTCTGCGGGAACCTCCTCTTTCAGCGCCTGCCGTCGTGCCGTCAGGGCCAGTAGCTCCGTGATGTCGTCGTTGTACGTTCTGACCAGTGCCGCCGTTTCCACCATCGACCGCAACTGTCCCCTCGTGATGGGTTTCGTGACATAATCGTCGACCGGAAGGGCGGCCATCTCGGGAGACGGCGAGACGGCCGTGATCATGATCACCTGTGCGTCGCACCCGGTCTCGTCCAGTCGGTCCGCGACCTCGTCGCCGGAAAGCCCCGGCATTCGGCGGTCGAGAAGCACGACGTCCGCTCCGTGGTCCGCCACACCCTCCAGGGCCGCCTCACCGGAGTATGTCGTTTGAACGTCGTACTCGTCCGCGAGCCATATCTCGAAGAGATCGGCAAGGTTCTGCTCGTCTTCGACGATGAGGACGCGTAGCTGTTCGGTGTCCGTTGGTGTCATATCTCCGGTGTCGGGCGCACGGGTCGGCGGGGAGTCCCTGATCCGCCGTCCACGGGGGGGTGGATACCGGACGGTACCGGCGTGGCGTGCATGCTCCTCATGGGTCACGCTCGACGATCACGCGGACTGACGACCCGTACAGAACCGTCACCCGACAGCTCTGGTGCTGAAACTTCACCGATGGAAGCCACCCGCCGTCGCCCGTGGCTTGTGGCCTGAACAGTCCGTCTAAGTTCTCGACGTCGACGGACTGGTACAGTGGCGGCGTCTCGGACAGTTCCGACCACTCCTGGATAGCTTCGCGGATCGTTACCCCGACCGCGTCGGCCACCATGACCGGGCGGTCGAAGCCTCGTACCAGTTCCGTCTCCGTCGTCCATCCTGACACACCGCATACGTCTGTCTCTCCCTGGGGTTTCGTATCTGAGACGGCACTCGGGTTCCGTTGACGGCTCACATCCGTGGTACCGCCCACTGCGGTACAGCGTCTTCGCCTCTCGCCATCGGTGTCCGAGCATGGATACCGATCCATATCGGTTATAGGCGTGTCTCAACCGTGGGAGAACGGTGCCATTGGTCGCCGGGCACTCACCGTTGAGGGTTCGTTTCCGTCGGGATACGTCGGTGAACGACGTCTCGGCTCCGTTCGTGTGGTGTGCGATGTCGGCACCCGGTGGTCGTGGTGTCGTACCGGCGGTGGGTCGGTCAGAGCAGCGTGAACAACATCCCGAAGGACAACAACAACACGGCGATTGCGTACACCCAGACCAGCAGGTGGTGAACGGCCGAAACATGTCTCATGCGCTCTCGTCCGTCGTCCGGCGAGTCGATTGCCGGCGTTCTCGCCCGAGTCGCGTGGCGTACCGGGACTCCACGTCCGACAGTTCGTCGTCGATGCGGCGGTGGAGCGTGTCGATCCGCTCGGAAAGGCGGGCGATGTCCGAGCCGTGGTCGGCACAGCCGGTGGCTGCGCGGTTCCGGAGTCTTCGCCTCCGCATGGTCAACGAGACCAGTTCCGCGATACTGGCGTCGTACGTCGCCATCCGCATGGCCGTCTCGACGCGTCCGAGCAGTCCGTCCCGACCGACCGGTTCGGCGATGTACCCGTCGATGAAACCGTCACACGGGGTCAGCGTAGCAGGTGCAAGCACCCGGCAGCTACCACGCCGCCGGCTGATCGGGCCACGGGCACGTTCCCCCGCCATCGTTGGCGTCCGGTGGTCGACGACCACCACCTCCGTGCCGGGATGGGGCGGTATCGTTTCCCCGCGGCGGACGGTCTGCGTTTCGTATGTGTCCGCCAGCCAGGACGCGCAGCGGGTGATCGAACCGGTCTCGCCCGCGATGACGACCGCCGGAGCCGACGCCGAACGGCCGAGGACGTCGTCACCTGTGGTGGGTCAAACGACCGCGTCTGCCGGGACGTCGTCGTGGGAGTCACTCCGTTGTCCACCGCGGAACACTGCCATACGCCATGGCGTGTCCGTGGTCGTAACGCCTTCACTGGCATCTATATCGGGCCGTGCCGCTCGGCCCCGATGTGTATTCGAGTGTGACATGGCCTGCACCGTTGCCGGGGGAGTTTCGACCACGTGGACGTGGGGGTGTACCGCGTGTGATGTCTCGAGACCGGAACGGCGTGGGCTCGGACGGAGCCAAAGCGACCGGCGTCGGGGGAAGCGCTGTCGGCGCCTACGAGAACAGTTCCTCGAGCAGTTTGCGCTCCGCCGCCCGGAGGTGCTGGCTGAACGTCGACTGTGCGATACCCATCTCCGCGGCGACGGTGTCCGCGTCGGCGTTCCGCGGCCAGTCGAAGTACCCCGCGTGGAACCCTATTTGGAGCGCCTCGCGCTGTCGATCCGTCAGTCGGTCGTCGACGGCCGTGGCGACGGTCGAGTCCGACTGCCGGTCGACGGACCGGTGACGTTTGGCGACCAGTTCGGCGCCGTCAAGCACGTCGGTGACGGTGTCGACGTACTCCCGAATCTCGGTTTCGTACGGCAACCGCACCGTCACGGCGATATCGTTCGAATCGGGGCGTATCTCGACCTGCTGGAGCGCGGCACCCTGTCTGACCAGTTGCCGCGTTGGCGA
>NZ_JAQCNJ010000063.1 GCF_028275055.1 Haloplanus sp. | reverse complement strand
ACTCCGGTGCGAGCAGGCGCTCCTGAACCAACTGTGCGATGCCCGCCAGGTGTGCCTGCCCGAACGCCGCGACGAGCAGCGCGCCAAGGGAGTTGAACATCATGTCGCGAACAGTGTCGTCGAGGCCGTGCTGGGCCAGTGGCATCTCCAGTCCGGTCGCGTCGGCGGCGATATCGAGCCCGAACTCGAAGAGTTCCCAGACCACGCCAAAGGAAAGCACGATCACGAAGATGTACACGAACGCGACCCGGCGCGGGATGTGGATGTCGTCGCTGTGGATGTCGACCGCGCGGGCGACAGTGTACCCCGCCGCCGCGATCAGCGACGCCGACATCGCGTGGGTGATGTTGTCCCAGAAGAAGATCCGGCCGTAGAGCCCGGCCGATCCGAGGGTGTGGAGAAACACCGCGGTGGTGATCCACAACGCCAGCCACGGATCCAGCGGCAGGTCGTAGTTCCGCTCCAGGACGGCGGGAACGAACGTAATGAGCAGCGTGACGCCGCCGTTGATGATCGCCTTCGGTTCGCCGGCGACGACGCCGTACACCACCAGGCCGAACAGCGCGAGCTGCATCCCGCGGGTGAGCCGCCGCTGGGCCCGAACCGAGAGGCGGGGAAGTAGCGTCACCGGCGACCCACCCGCCGGATCGCCCGCCAGAGCCACTGGTCACGTCGTCTGAAGTACCCGTCGAAGAGCAGTCCCGCCACGATGCCGGCGAGCGTGACGTAGAGCCACTCCATCATGAGCGTCTCGTTGTCGACGAGGTAGCTCGTCCCCAGGAACCTGTCGGCGTTCCACCGGAACACCGTCCACGCCCCGACCGCCGCCAACGTCGTCAGGACGACGAGGACGACGGCAAACCAGTGTGTCACCTGCAGCGTCGTGAACGTGTGGAGTTCGACCACGACGAGCAGCGCGAGTCCGGCCAGGGCGACGTAGGTGGCGAAGGTCCCGAGTGTGCCGCCCACGAGCCCGCGGACCAGAACCGGAAACAGCGCCAGCACCAACAACTCCCACGGGAGCATCACCCGCCACTCCCGGTAGACGACCGGTGGCAGCAACACGACACCGGCGACGAACGCCGTGAAAAGCACCCACTGGAGGTCGACATCGACGACGCTATCGACGAACACGCCTGCCAGGACGGCGACAAGCGCCCACGCGATGAGAGCGTTGGTCCGGCCGTCCCGGAAGAGCCGGTCGAACACGTCCTCGATCTCGGCGGTTTCCGCGGCGTCGTCCGGATCCGATGTACCGCCGTTCATCGATGAAACAGGAGGCGGCAACGAGTAATAAACCCAGCGCCACCGGCCGCGCCGACCCGCCATGCCCGGGTGAGACGGCGTGTGTCCCGGGCGGATCGTCCGTCCTGGCCAGCCTCCGACGTCGGTATCCGTTCGACACCAACGATTTACATCGATGGACGGGGTACACCGGGTATGTCTTCGGCAACACCCCGCGGGATCCGGGTCGCGGTGGTGGGAAACGGGCGGGTCGGGGCTGTCCTCTCGGGGCGGAGCGACGCCGAGCGAGCAGTCGCCGTCGAATCGATCGCACCCGCCGACTTCCCGGATGAGTTCGACCC
>NZ_JAQCNJ010000061.1 GCF_028275055.1 Haloplanus sp. | reverse complement strand
GACGCCATCTCGACGGTGTTGCGTGCAAAGTCGGCCGAGTCGATGGGTGAACGGGCGGTTATCGACAAGGGAATGGAGACGCTCGAGCGCATCGGACAGGGCGAGTCGACGACGTTCGTGCTCCCCCAGGAACTCACGTCGCTGGTGGGTCGGTACGGCAAGCAACTCACCGGCAGCGACGTCCAGGACTCGGAAGGGCTTGACTCGCTGGCGTTCGACGACGAAACGCGGGAACTCATCGGTCTCGACGACATCGAGGAGATCCTCGGGCAGATCGACGAGGCCGCCGAAATGGACGTCGAGGAACTCGAACAGGAGGCCGAGGCGATCAAGTCGGGATCGAAACCGGACATCAAAAGCGCCGATGAAGTCGTGAAAAACGCCGACGGAACCACCGCCGATCCCGAGGCTGAGCCCGAGTAACACGGGCGTGCGACACGCTTTTGCCGGTCCGAGCCGATTATACACCTGACGATGTCGGATGGGGACCGGGGGGTCGACGAGGAAAAGCGAGCGACGCTTCGCCGGTTTGCCGCGCTCGGAGCGGCGGTTCCACTCGCCGGACTCGGAAGCACCACCACAACGGCGACCGAGGCGAACGGGGGCGTCCGCGACGCCATTCTCGGCTACGTGAGTACAACGCCAGGGGCACACTTCTCGAAACTCCGCGACGATCTGAAACTCGGGACCGGAGAGACACAACATCATCTGCGCCGTCTTCTCGACGACGGCCCCAGGAACAACGGAAACGGGGTGGCGCCGGAGCGGCGAACCGACGGCGGTGCGTTGGTGTCCCGGCGCGACGGCGATTACCGCCGCTTTTTCGTCGCCGGTCAGTTTTCGACCTTCGAGCAGACGGCGCTTGGCTACCTCCGTCGCGAGACGCCGCGTGGCATGATTCTGACACTGCTCCGTCACCCGGACGCAACGGGAACGGCGGTGGCAGACACCCTCGACGTCTCGCGGGCAACCGTGAGCACGCACGCCACCCAACTCGAGGACGCGGGGCTTTTGGACCGTTCGGATGGCTACGCCGTTGCCCGACCGGAGACGATCATCACGCTGTTGGTTCGGTACGCCGACTCCTTCGACGCGGAGACGCGGGCGTTCGCCGAAGAGGCGTCGGAGTTCGTCAGCTACGACCCTTAGGCGTCGACCTTCCACGTCGTGCCGGAGGAGTACCCCCACTTCTCGACGGCCACGTCGAACTCGCCGGTTCGGATGGCAGTCATGTTCGCCCCGACCTCTTTTGCGGTCATGCCGAGTTCGGCGGCGATGAGACGGGATTTGAAATACGTCTTACTGCCGGCGTTTTCACGGAGGTACTGCAGGATGCGACGTTGTTTCTCGTTCAGGTCGTCGGTGGCAGCGGTTGTACTCATACCTGTACAGTAGGTCCAAGCGGTCTTATGGGGTTTGGTACGTGTGGTTAACACGCCGTCGTCGGTCGATTTGCTCCGACACCACCGCGAGATCAAGGCCCGATCGGCGGCCACGAGGTACGGTCGTCTAACAACCGGAGCGGTGTGCCGGCGAGGCCGTCCGCGTTCGTCCGGAAACGAAGGTTCTTATGCGCTTCCCGGATAGGCTGGGTGTATGGGCCTGTTCGATCGGTTGCGCGGCGGGGATCACCCGCGCGTCGCATTCATCGGCATCGACGGGGTGCCGTACAGTCTCCTCGCGGACCACCCCGATGAATTTCCGAACTTCGCGGCGCTCGCCGAGGAGGGCTCGGCGGGCGCTATCGACAGCATCGTTCCCCCGGAGTCGAGCGCCTGTTGGCCGGCGCTCACGACCGGCGTCAATCCCGGAGAAACGGGCGTGTACGGGTTTCAGGACCGGGAATCGGGGTCGTACGACACGTACGTACCGATGGGACAGGACGTGCAGGCACAGCGGCTGTGGGACCGGTTGGAGGGGACCGACCGCACCGCGACGGTAATGAACGTGCCGGTCACCTTTCCGCCCCAGCGGAACGTCCGGCGAATGGTGTCTGGCTTTCTCTCGCCCAGTGTCGACAAGGCAGCCCACCCCGACGAACTCCGCGACTACCTCCGGTCGATCGAGTACGCCATCGACGTGAACGCGAAACTCGGCCACAAAGACGACAAAAGCGAGTTCCTCGAGGATGCCCACGAGACCATCGACACCCGGTTTGAGGCGTTCACCAACTACCTCGACGGCGACGACTGGGACCTCTTTTTCGGCGTCTTCATGACGACCGATCGGGTGAACCACTTCCTGTTCAAAGACTACGAGCAAGACAGCCCGAACAAGGAGGCGTTCATGGAGTTTTACCGGAAGGTCGACGACTACATCGGGAAGATCCGCAATCGTCTCGACGAGGACGTGACGCTCGTCGTTGCCAGCGACCACGGGTTCACCTCGCTGGACCACGAGGTCCATTTCAACACGTGGTTGCAGGAGGAAGGGTGGCTCTCCTTCGAGAACGACGACCACGACGACCTCACCGACATCGCGGAGGAGTCCCGGGCCTACTCGCTCATCCCCGGGCGGTTCTACATCAACCTCGAGGGTCGCGAGCCGCGGGGGTCGGTACCCCAGGACGAGTACGAGGCGACCCGCGACGAACTGAAAACGGCGCTCGAAGCGCTCGACGGACCGGACGGTCGACCGGTGTGTGAACGCGTCGTCAAAAAGGAGGACGCGTTCAGAGGCGTACACGACGACATCGCGCCGGATCTGGTCGCCATCCCCAATCACGGGTTCGATCTCAAATCGGGTTTCAAGAGCCACGACGAGGTGTTCGACGTTGGGCCCCGGAACGGGATGCACAGTTTCGACAACGCGACGCTGTTCGTCGACGACCCGTCGGTGAACGTCGCCGACGCGGACCTGTTCGACATCGCGCCGACCATTCTCGACCTGATGAATGTCGAGTACGGCCGGGCCGACTTCGACGGCGGCAGCCTCGTCACGTCCAAGTAGTCACAGCAGGCCGTCGATCCGGTCGTCGACGAGCGTCTCGTCATCGGGAGCGTCCGCGTGTCCCCCCATCTCGGCCGCCTGCCGGGCCCGTTCGAGAAAGCCGTTGAGTCGGTCGGAGTTCACGACACCGCCGAGGAGAACGAGCGACGCCAACCAGTCGTTCTCAAGCGGGAAGTCACCGCCGCGGATTTCCATCGTATCGAGTTCCGTCTCAAGCCACGACCGCGCCTTTTCGACGCCCTTCCGGGGGACGGCCTTGTGCCGACCGGCGACGACGAGCAGTCCCCGTTCGGCACTCGTCGTATCCGGGAGGCAGAGCCCCGACCGGACGGCCCGGCGGGCCGTGCTCGTGACGACGTTCACGTTCCCACCGGCGTCGGGTGCGGCCTCGGCCGACGCATAGCCGAGCGTCGCAACACCGCCACGGAGCGTGTTGATCACCTCCGAGCTATCGACGACCGACTCGCCGACGCCGTCGACGGCTTCGCCGGCAGCGAGCAGAAGGCCCACGCGGCGGGCGATGCGTTCGTTGATCGCCTCGTAGCCGGAGTCGAGGCTCTCGCCCGCCGACCGCCACGCGTCGTTGTCGACCAGTAACGTCGCGTCCGCCTCACGGGTTAGCGTCTTCAACGACCGGCCGGCGTTCAACTGATACAACGCGCCTTCGTCTCGGCCGGGAAGAACCCCGAGGCCGTACACCGGAATGTCGTAGACACGCTGCAGTTCCTTCACGAGGTACGGCGCGCCGCCGCTGCCGGTGCCACCGCCCAGTCCGGCGACGACGAACATCGCCTCGGCGCGGGCCGTTGTCCGGTCGTCGATGGCGCTCAACACCGCTTCGGCGTCGTCACGCATCACCTTCGTGCCGAGTTCGTTGTCGCCGCCGACGCCGTGACCGTTCACCTCGGCTCCGCCGATCAGAACCGTCTCCAGCGGGAGAGACCGAAGATCCGACCGGGCACTGTTGACCGCGAGCGATCCGACGACCGAGCCGAATCCGTTCCGCGCGTCGAACTCGGACAGTGCGTTGACCACCTTACCGCCGGCCTGTCCGACACCGATCAGGATTGACTTCATACAGCCAACATGTGTCCCACACGTGTTTAATTCACCGCCGTGTTTCTGTGACCGAGATGGGGTAACCCGGATCGGACCGTTCTCGACACCCGCATCCGGCCGAGAGAAAGGTTTAGGTGCGATAACGCGGCCAGCGCGCCGTATGGACGACGGACTGGACGACCGAGTCGACGCGGTAGAACGGGCGATCACGGACGGACACGCCGCGGATGGACTCCCCGAGACGGCACGGATGGAGCGTCGACTCGACGACCTCGAGGCGACGGTCGAGGACATCGACGACAGGCTGGCGGACGTGGAGGCGGCGGTGCAGGCCCTCCGAGGGTTCGCCGGCGGCATCCGGGCGGTCGACGAGGAGGTCGAGCGCCGGGCGAACGCCGCCGTGGCGCGGGTCGAACGCCTCGAGACAGAGATGAGAGATCGAGCCGAAACGGACGGCACGGGAGCAGGACCGCCCGGCCACACGGATATCGGGAACGACAACGGCCGCGGAGGGAGCGAGGTAGGAGCGGTCGACGGCACGGGCGACGGAACCGACGGTGTGGAACCGGCGCCCTCGTCGGTCTCGTCACACCCTGTGAGTGGGGACGGACGGACGGATGCGGCGCTCGCCGCGGCGGCGGCCGAGGCAGCAGATACGGCCGACCACCACGACACCGAACGGGTGGGGGCCGGGTCGGAAGCGGACCGGGAGGCCGAATCGCTGGCCGACCGCATCCGACGGCTGCTGTGATCCGCATCGTCCTCGCCGCCGTCCTGACGGTCGCGTTGTTGGCGGCTGCGACGCCGGCGATCGACGAGGGTCGAGCGGCGCGGACGGCGATCCATCTCGACGGTGAGACCGACCGACTCTACCGGGCAACGCGGTCGCTTCTCGCCTACGAGGATCCGACCCGACCGTCTGTGACCGGGCCACGACGGATCATCCGCGTGCGGCTGCCGACCCGGTCGTGGACGGCAAGCGAGGCGACGCTACGGATCGATGGGGAGGCGGATCTGCTCGCCTACCGGGTGGGCGACGGCCGACCCCGGCGGACGGCGTTTCGGGACGTCGACCTGCGGACGCCGGACGGACCGATCCGTCTCCGGACGCCGGGCCGGCATCGACTCGTTCTCTCGCTCGTTCGCGACAACGGGACCGGGGTGGTCGTCAGGCGGGGCTGAGGTTCAAACCCGATGCCGGGGCCACGGATCCGCATGGGACTACTCGACCGATTCCGGGACGACGAGTCGGTGGATGCGTGTCGGTGCGAGCCGTCGTTTCGGTCGCCACCGGGTGTCGATCCGGACCGGGGCGTCGCACTCGTCGTCGACGCCGACGGCTGCCCAGGGAACGGTGACCTCGCGGCCGACTCCCGTTGTCGCGCAACGGTGATCGACGCGCTCACAGACCGCGACGCCGACGCGATCCGCGTCCGGTGTGCCGGCCGAGAACGGGTCTACGACGACGCGGCGGTTGGGCTGCTCGTTTCGGCCGGTCGGTTCGTCGCTCGCGTCGCCGTGCATGACGAACCCCTCGCCGAGCGGGCACGGGACGATCCGTTGGGTGCCGCCCGCGCCGCGGGCGGACGCGCCGGACCGGTCGCGGACGTCGCGGCGGCCACGGGGCTGGCCGTGGGTGCAGAACGGGCCGACGGTGATTACGAACGGGCGCTTCCCGCAACAGTCGGACCGGCGGTGTCGAACGCGCGATTGTCGGAGCGGCCGCCAGCCGAGGCGACGCTACTCGACCGCCGAGACCTCGACACCGGCGCGACGGTGCGGCGGTACCGAACCGAAACGGGTGGCTACTACCTGCTCGACCCGCTCGAAACGCAGTTGAGTGATGATGGATTGCGCACACTCGCGGCGGCGTACGGTCGGTTGGCAGAAGGAGGTTCGATGGCGAACGACGGTCGACCGGTCGCGCAGGCCATCCACGCGGCCGGTGACGTGGCCGCCACCGAGGTATCGACCGAAGCGATCGAGCGGGTGCTCCGGAAGCAGACGCGTGGGCACGGCGTTCTGGACGATCTGTTCGCCGACCCGCTGGTGTCGGAGGTGGTCGTAACCGCGCCCGTGAGCGACAACCCGGTTCGGGTCGTCGTCGACGGCGACAGACTACCGACGAACGTCCACCTAACACGTGAGGGGACTGCGGCGCTCGCCTCCCGGTTCCGACGGGAGAGCGGCCGTGCCTTCTCGCGGGCCAACCCCACGCTCAACGCGACGACAGAAACGCTCAACGGCGGTACCGTCCGTGTCGCGGGGATCACCGACCCGGCGAGCCAGGGCCACGGGTTCGTCTTCCGGACGCAGGGGACAACGGCCTGGACCCTCGCCGCTCTCGTCGAGAACGGAACGCTCCCACCTGACGCCGCCGCGCTCTGTTCACTCGCCGTCGAACGCGCCGCGGCCGGGCTGATCGCCGGACCGCGCGGTGCCGGCAAAACGACGTTGCTTTCGGCGCTCCTGTGGGAACTCCCGACAACGACACGGACCGTCGTCGTCGAGGACACGCCTGAACTGCCGGTGGCGACACTACAGGAAGCCGGTCGGGACGTGCAACCGGTTCGAACCGAAAGCGGCGATGGGCCGTCGCTGTCGGCCGAGGAGGCGCTGCGAGCCGCGCTCAGGCTTGGCGAGGGAGCACTGGTCGTCGGCGAGGTCAGGGGCGAGGAGGCGGCGACGCTCTACGAGGCGATGCGGGTCGGTGCAGCCGGGAGTGCCGTTCTCGGAACGATCCACGGGAACGGTGCCGAGGCCGTGTTCGAGCGGGTCGTGACCGACCTCGGCGTGCCGGCGTCGTCGTTTA
The DNA here is from genome assembly GCF_028275055.1 of Haloplanus sp. GTDB lineage: Archaea > Halobacteriota > Halobacteria > Halobacteriales > Haloferacaceae > Haloplanus. The sequence continues at coordinate 21,358 of NZ_JAQCNJ010000061.1, read as the reverse complement.
CCGCGACCGACCTCCTCGTCACGCTCACCGCGGGCGACAGCCGGCGTGTAGACACCATCGAGGAGGTCCGCCACACCGAGGCGGGTGTCGCCTTCGAGTCGCTGTTTGAGGCGGAGAACGGGATCGCGAAGCCGACCGGCGTCGTTGAGCGCGGAAACAGCCGCCTCCTGGCATCGTTGACTCGGTCTGGGGAGTCGTACACGGAACTTCTCGATGAACTCACCGAGCGCGAATCACTTCTGACTGACCTCGCAGCGACGGAGCGCACGTCGCCTGCCGAGGTGGACGCGGCGCGCAGAGAACGGGTGACGGAATGACCGGGACGGTCGTCGAGCGACTAGCCGCCGCGTGGCCGTCGGATGTCGACACAGACCCGACGCTCGGCCGAGCGCTCGCACACCTGCACTGGAACGTTGAGGCCGGGACAGTCGAGCGTGCGGCCCGGAGTGTGGCGGTCGTCGTAACCGTCGTCAGCGTCGGTATCGGAGCGGGACTGGCCGTACTCGGTGTCGACCGAGCTGGCGTCGCCGTCGCGGCCGCCGGGACGGCCGTCGGCGTCTGCGTTCCGATGATCGTGGACCGAGGCGTCCGGTTTCTGTCGACGTTGCGTCGGGCACGGGCACTTGGGTCAGCCGCTACACTCGTCGGACTCGCCGCGCTCCGTCTGCGGCTTGACCCCGCGACGGAGCGGGCCGCCACCTTCGCCGCACAGGCCGGGAGTGGGACGCTAGCACGGAGTTTAGAGCGCCACGTCGGCCGGGCCCGCGGGACGCCACGGAGCGGGTTCGACCGGTTCGTCGACGAGTGGGGCGACCGGTTCCCTGCGCTCGAACGGGCCATCGACCGGCTCGACGCCGCGGCGTCGGCACCGGCCACGGAACGCGACCAGCACCTCGACCGGGCGGTGGCGGCGGCGCTTGACGGCGCACGCGAGGAGTTGGCGACGTTCGCCGCCGAGATCAGGGGACCGGTGACGGCGCTGTACGCGTTCGGTGTCCTTCTGCCACTCGCGCTGGTCGGCGTCCTGCCGGCGGCACGGGCAGCCGGCGTTCGACTCTCGCTACCGGTCATCATCGCGCTTTACAATCTTGCCCTCCCGATCGTCGTGGCCGTTGCCGGTGCGTGGCTCCTCGCTCGCCGCCCGGTCGCGTTCCCGCCGCCACGGATCGGCCGGACACACCCCGAGGTGCCCGACAATCGACTGCGTGCGGTGGTCGCCGGGGCCGTCGTGGCGGCGGTCGGCGTCGTCGCCACAGCGCGCGCAGTCGGTGGCTGGGCCACACCGGTCGTTGCCGCCGGTCTCGGACCGGGTGTCACACTCGTGGTTCGTGTCCGTGGAGCCAGACGCGTCCGCGAACGCGTTCTTGCGGTCGAGTCGGAGCTCCACGACGCTCTCTATCTCGTCGGGCGGCGCGTATCAGCCGGCGAGGCCGTCGAGACGGCCGTTGAAGCGGCAGCCAACCGGGTGTCGGGCGCGACGGGTGAACTCCTCGAAGACGCGATGGAGCGACGGCGGCGACTCGGAGTCACGGTAGCCGAGGCGTTTCGCGGCGATCACGGGGCCCTCGCAACCCTCCCGAGCCGGCGCGCCCACGAGATGGCCGAGCTGTTCGGTCTCGCAGCGACCGAGGGCCGTCCCGCCGGCGACGCGCTGGTCGCGACGGCGGAACACGCCGAGAAACTTCGCCGGGTCGAACGCGACGCACGGCGCGAACTGACACAGGTTACGGGCACGCTGTCGAACACCGCGGCAGTTTTCGGCCCGCTCGTCGGCGGCGCGACGGTCGCCTTGTCGGCCCGGGTCGGGCAGACAGGAACCGCAGGGTTCGGGACAGGTGCGCTCCCGAGCGGCGAACTCGGTATCGCTGTCGGGGTGTACGTTCTCTGGCTCGCAGTGGCGCTCACCGTGCTCTCGACCGGATTGACCCGGGGGCTTGACCGGACACTTCTCGGACACCGCGTTGGGGTCGCGCTGTGTCTCGCGACCTGCTGTTACATTTCGGCGTACGTCGGTGCAGGCCTACTGCTGTAGCGGGGCGGGATTCAAGTGCGGTAACGGGACCATCCCGGACCATGTTCGGTGTTCCGATCGATGCGTGGTACACCTGGCTCGGACTCTCAATCGCGAGTGTCGCACTAGTTGGCGTTGCTGCGGCGCTTCCGACCGCACCGCCACCAGCAGCCACCGACGCGGCCGGAACGGTCGACCGAACGGCGGCGACGGCACATCCCGCGACCGCCAAGCATCCGCTCGATGCACGGGCGATCCGGGTCGAACCCGAAGGGATCGGGCTCCGGAACGACGCCGGGACGGCCCATGCGACATTTGCGTTCGGTCCCGTGACACCCGTGTCCGGGTCCGACCCGCTGACCGCGATACTCCACGGGGCTCCCCCGGGGACGCGTTTCACCTCCGGAGAGGCGCTTTGTGCGGCCGGGAGGCGAGCACGGGACCGGCCACCACGCTGGCGGTCGGCCGAGGGACAACTGGTCGTCAGACACGTCGTCTGGGAGGGGTGTGATGTCACGCTCGTCGGCTGAGGACAAAGGGCAGGTCGAACCGACCGCCGCGCTCGTTGTTCTCGTAGTGGTGTGTGCAGCCGTTTCGGCCTATGCGACCGTCATCAACGGAGCTACCCCCGAGGAGAAACGATCGGTCGCGCCGCCGACGCTTGATCGCGTCGTCGACGTTCTCGCGTCCGGTGGCACCGTCGAGCCGAGTCGAACGGCCCGGGCACGGCAGGCAGGGCCAGCGGGCTACCGTGTGAACGTTACCGTCGCCGCGGCCGGTCGGCGGTGGGGCGCCGGACCGACCCCGCCCGGGACGGTTAACACGGAGACGGCAGCGCGCCGGATCGGCGTCCGAATCGGGCCGGCTCGGATCCGCCCGGGTCGCGTCCGTGTGGAGGTGTGGACATGACAAGTACCGTTCTCGATGGGGTGCTTTGTCTCCTTCTGATCAGCGGTGCGGTGGTGACCGTGACGACCTCCACGCCACGGGAGACGGCGGGTGAGGGTCGCGCGCCGGAGGTGTCATCGACGCTCGCGACAACGACGGCGTCGGTGAACTACACGCTTGACCCGACCGGCGAGGCAGGGGGTTCGTCGTTCGACCGGACCGCCTACGGGACGCTGGCGGAACTCCTCGCACGCGCGGCGGTCGGCCGGGTTACGGTCGACGGGCGCCGGATATCACACACCCGTGACGGACTCGGGCGGGCGGTTGCGAGTACGGTCAGGGGAGCGATCCGGGAGAACCACACGCGGGTCACGGCCGTCTGGCGTCCACATCCGGGGTCGTCGATAGAGGGGCGCGTCGCCGTTGGCGCGCGACCACCTCCGGACGTACCGGTTCACGCCGCGAGCATGACCGTTTCAAGTGGCCTGCCGGCCCGGCATGACGAGGCGCGAGACGCCGCACAGACGCGAGGCATCGAAGGGGTCGCCGACGTGATAGCTGCGGGGTTCGTCGAGGGGCTGTTTCCGCCGACACGGACCCGCGTCGCCGCCGGCGAGGCCCGCCCTGTTTCGGCCGTGGTTCGACACCACTACCGGCGTGTAGCGGAGCGGTTCGGTGTCGACGGACCAACACGTCTGTCGAGCGGTGGAGTAGGCGATGCCAACGACCGCCTCGCAGTGGCCGTCTCGGATCGGGTGGCGAGTGATCTCCGTGCCACGAACACGTCGGCGCGAGCGGCGAGCGAGCGAGTCAGCCTTGGTCGCGTGCGAATCACGGTCAGGACGTGGCCGTGACACGCTTTGCCGAGGACCGGCGGGCACGCGTCCCGTTCGCGCTCGTTGGCGTTCTCCTCTTAGTCGGTGCGTCGACGTTCGCGGCGGGCATCGGTACCCGCGGCCCGGATCAGGTGGACCACGATGCCGACATCGCGATGGAGCGGGTCGAGGCCGCTACAACGGAAACGGTCCGGTCGGCCGTCGGTGAGGCGTCGCGAGCGGCAGCGACGGAACCGGTGACCGATCCCGCGGCGACACCTTACGGACGACTCCTGAGCGACGCTCGACCGTTTCGGGACGCGTTACGCCTCCGGATCTATGTGACCCTCAGAGACCGTCTCAAGACCACCCGCTACCGGCGGGGTGACGTGACCGCCGTTGCGTCGCTCCCTGAGGCGACGACGCCAGCGGAACTCGGACGGGCGATGGATCGAATCGAAATTGAAGCCGTCGGAAACGGAACGGCGATCCGGGTGACGGTCAGGAATCTGACCGTCTCCGCTCGTAAGGGCGGTCGGATCGTCGCGGGTGAGCGCCGGACGTGGACGGTGACGGTGACGACACCGGTGCTGACCCTGCACAACCGGGCCACGACGTTCGAAAGGCGACTCAACCGAGCTCCGCTGGACGGTCCGGGGTTGGGACGGCGGCTGACCGCGCGACTCTACCCCATCGCGTGGGCGCGCGGCTACGCCCAGTACAGCGGGGCGCCGATAACGAACGTCGTCACAACCCGCCACGTCGAGATATCGACAAACACCGCCCTGCTTGCGACACAGCGATCGTCCCTCGGCCGGAGCGACCCCGCCGGGCGGCGGGCAACGCGACGGGCGGCTCTCGAATTCGGCGCTCGTGAGCTCACCGCGGCGACAGATGCCAACCAGTCGTGGGTTGATCGTGTCGTCCCGCGCCCGAACGAGAGGCGGAACGCGAGCGGGGCTGGAGACACACGACTCGTGGGAAGCGGTGACGCCCCGTCACCCGGCGGACGGATCGACGTCGGCACCGGATCGATCCCTGGTCGGGCGGCGGTCGGGCTCCGAACCGAGGCGGTGCGGTCGAACCGGTCGCTCGATGATCTCTTTCGGTCCGCGTACCGCGTCGAGGCCGAACTCCGAACGTCGCGTCAGGAGACACACAGCGAACCGCGGCCGGAGCCGGAAGCTCCGGGCGGGGCGTGGAGTCTCGACGACACCGAGGTGACGGTGACCGCCGAAACCGACGCGAGCACCACGCCGCCCCCTGAAGCCGGCCCAGACCGGCGCCGCTTTGCGGCGTTCAGCCGGCGTGTGATCCTTGACCGGCACGTGGAATGGACGTGGCGACAGGGAAACCGGACGGTGACGACGGACGGCGAGTGGACCGAGCGGTATCGGGTCGGCGTGGCGCTGATCGGCGAGTACGCACCGAACGGGACGGCACCCGACCGTCCCACCCATCCGACGTTCGAACCGGGCGAGCCGGTCGACGGACCGAATTTGGCCGACGTACAAGATAAAGCGGAACGGCAACTCGTCGGCGACCAGGGTGGTCGGGACGGTGTGGCGGTCGCCGTCGCCAACGACAGCCTCGGTGTACGCGAGCGTGTCGTCCACGGAGACCGACCCTCTACCCTTCGACCGTGGGTGAACGGGGATCTATCGGTGCTCCGTGGTCGGCTCTCGAACGCCTCCACCGCCGTCGAGGCGGGACGGATCGCGACGTACACGGCCAACCCGCCGAGGCGACTCGCTTCGGACCTCCGCAGACGCCGGGCGGAGTTGATCGGGCCGCCGGACCGATATCACGCGGCGGCAGATCGGGCGCGGGTAGCGGCGCGGGCGGCGCTGGTGGACGCGACGATCAGCCGTCTGGAGCGGCAGGCGACCGGTCATGAAAAACGGCGACAGGCATTCGATCGGGTACTCGGCCGCGCTGGAGTCGAGTCGCCGCGTTCGCTCTACCGGACGCTTGAGACCGGTCGGCATTTGACGGGACCGACGGGCGCACCGATCGGTCGGAACGGAGTGACGCCGGCGGAAGCGGTAACCGTCGTCCCCGATGGTTCGCCGGCGTATCTCACCGTCGCGTCGGTGACCCACGACCGCGCCGTCGGCGTCCCGCCGTCGCGGTCGTACCACCCGCTCACGACCGAGAACGTCAATCTGTTTGCCGCGCCGTACGGTGACGCGGCCGACTCGGTGGCCGGACGCGAAAGCACTCGATCCTCGCGGGTGAGGCTACGGACGGCGGCACGAGCGTTGAATACGGCCAGTAGGGCAGAAAATAACTCGACCCGAGGCCCCCCAGACGACCTCCGGCCGGCCGTCTCGCGGTCGGTCGACACGCTGCGCGACAGGAGTCGACACGTCGTCCGCGCGGAGACACGCCTTTCCCGTCGGGAGACGCGTGCCGCGGTCGCTGGAGGGTTCGGCCGGTGGGACACGCCGGGCCATCGGGCGCTAGCGGCGGAAAACGGCTCGCTCGCCAGTGCGATCGCGGTCGAGGCGGACGCGCGTGCGTCCGGAACGGAATCGGGACGGGTCGACCGGATCGAAGCGCGGTTGGAGACGGCATTCGACCGGACGCTTACGACACGGGCCGGAACCGTCGCACAGAGTCGAGTCGACACGACGCTGAAGCAGGTCCGTGAGCGTGCGATGGCCGATATGGCGGACACGGCAACCGATCGAGTCGTCACCGACCGATTGAACGAAACACTCGATGCGATGCCAGCGGGGTTACCGGTCGCGCCGGTTCCGGGCTACTGGTACGCGACGATCAACGTCTGGTCGGTGTCCGTCCGGGGGGCGTACGCCCGGTTCAGCCTGCGGACCCGGCGTGGTGGACCGACACCGGGTGGTACGGTCCGGTACGTCCGCGACGGGTCGACGGTACGGGTCAATGTGGACAGCGACGGCGACAAGGAGCGTCTCGGCCGCGACGAACGTGTCGACTTCGAGACGAAGACGGCCGTCGCGGTGGCCGTCCCGCCGGGGCGCGGCGGCGTTGGCGATGTCGACGGGGAACGTGAGGAGCGTGCGGGGACGTGGCCACGGCCGGGATGTACGTCGTGGGCCGCGACGGCCTGTCGCGATACGGAGTGAACCCTTTTGTCTGCGGGGGTCCCATCAGGTGTATGCTCCACGACGCCGTCGACGACCCCGAAACGAGGTCACCACAACAGCTCCGCGACGCCTACAACGACGAACTCCGTGCGGTAGTCGACGCGAGGGGGATCGAAACCGTTGCCACCGCAGCCGGCCTGCCGACCGAGACGGTCGCCGCGCTCGCAGGCGGGGAGTCGCCAGAACTGACGCTGTCGGAGGCGGCGTCGATTCTCGCCGCCGAAACCGAGGGTCGGGACGCCGACGCCATCGTCCAACAGGTACGTGACTACCTGCTGATGGGGATGACGACCGGCGTTCTCGATGTCGATACCATCGCGTCGAACGTCAGCCTCGACCTCTCCGGGCAGGAGATTCAGCAGGCCATCGAGGGCCGCATCCGGCTGACGCTGGACGAACTCGCCGCGATCCACAGCTACGTCGCGGGACGGAACGCCCCCTGATCGCCGTGCGCGTCGCGATCCTCGGCTGTGGCTACGTCGGCATCGAACTCGGAAAAAAACTGACCGACGCCGGCCACGATGTGGTGGGTGTTCGGCGGTCGACGGCGGGCCTCGACGACATCGAGGCCGCCGGCTTCGAGGCCGTCCGTGCGGACGTGACCGACCCGGAGTCGCTGTCGGCCGTCCCTAGCGTGGACTGGGCCGTGTACGCGGCGAGTGCAGATGGCCGCGGTGTCGACGCGGCGCGGACGGCGTACGTGGACGGGCTCCGGACCGTCGTTGAGGCGCTTGGCACGCGGGCGTCGCCGCCGGATCGGCTCGTCTACACCTCAAGCACCGGCGTGTACGGCGACCACGACGGCGGCTGGGTCGATGAATCGACAACCCCTGACCCCGCGACCGGACGACAGGAGGTGTTGTTGTCGGCGGAGCAAGTCGCGCTCGACGCGTCGCCGATGGACGGCACGGTCGTGCGCTTTGGCGGACTGTACGGACCCGACCGGTATCGGATGGATCGCTACCTCAACGGGCCGGTCACCGAAGGGTACCTCAACTCGATCCACCGTGACGACGCCGCGGGTGTGGTGGGCCACATCCTGACGACGGACCGGGCGCGCGGCGAGGTGGTCCTCGGCGTCGACGACGACCCCGTCTCGAAGCACGCGTTCGCGGACTGGCTGGCAGCGGAGTGCGGCGTCGACCCGCCCGAAAAGTGGACCGTCGAGGAGCGAGCGGCAGCGACGGAGGGAACGGTGAGTCGACGGGTCCGTGTGAACAAGCGCTGTGCCAACGACCGTCTCCACGAACTCGGCTACGATCTCCGATTTTCAACCGTCTACGACGGCTTCCGGCCGGCCATCGACGCCTTCGGTTCGCCCTGATCGGGGAGTCCGGTCGGACCGCAGAGGCCGGAATAGGAGAATACTCTTACCCCTCGGCTGAGTCGAAACGGGTATGTCGGTCGTGGCCGAGAACCTCGTTCGGCGTGCGATGGCGGTCGCGCAGTCACATCCCGAGTTGGTGGCAGGGGCGGCTATCGGCCTCGTTGTCCTGTTGTTCGGGGGGTACGTTCTCTACCGGTTCACACGGCCCGCCGGCGTCCGGTTCGCGTCGTTGTTGGCGGAACACGACGACGTGGCGGTGTTGACCCACCCGGATCCGGATCCTGACGCGATGGCGGCCGCGATGGGTGTCGCCTCCCTGGCCGAACAGGTCGGGACCGATGCGTCCATCCGGTTCCCCGGACAGGTCCGTCATCAGGAAAACCGCGTGTTCCGAAACGTGCTTGAGGTAGACCTCGTTCGTATCGAGCGGGCGTCAGACCTCGCCTCGGAGGCCGTCATTCTTGTCGATCACAACCGTGCGCGTGGATTCAGCGGCTCCGAGGAGATCAGCCCGGTTGCGGTTGTCGACCACCATCCCGGCGATGGGAGCGGGGACGCCTTCACCGACGTTCGGACGGAGTACGGCGCCTGTTCCAGCGTGATTGGGGAGTATTTCAGTGACCTCAACGCCACACCGGTCCCGCCGGAGAGCCACGAGAGCGAGGTGGACGCGAGATACACGGTCCACTCGAAGCTGTCGACGGGCCTTTTTTACGGCATTCTCACGGATACCAACCGGCTCACCGCAGGCATTGCCCCCGCCGACTTCGATACGAGCGGATACCTCGCACCCGGCGTTGACGATACCCTTCTCGACCGTATTGCCAACCCGCAGGTGAGCGCCGAGGTGCTCGATATCAAGGCCCGGGCGATCCGCGGGCGCGACGTGCAGGGACCGTTCGCTATCAGCGACGTGGGCGAGGTGTCGAATGTGGACGCCATTCCCCAAGCCGCGGACGAACTCATTCTGCTCGAAGGGATCACGGCCGCCATCGTCTGTGGCATCCGGGACGACGTGCTCCACCTCTCGGGGCGGTCGCGGGACGACCGGGTCCACATGGGCCGGTCAATCGAGGCCGCACTGGACGAGATTCCGGGGGCGAACGGCGGCGGGCACGCCCGGATGGGTGGCGGACAGGTCCCTCTCGACGGTGACGAGTTTGGCTGGCCTGCGCGTCGGAAGACGTTCACCGACCGCCTGCGGCGGGCGCTCGGGGGCGACGTGTAACGCCCGTCTTTTCCCCTCGAAGGGTGTAACGAACGCATGGCTACCGCCAGCGCCACGTGGAGATATCGCGACCGCTTCGGGGACAGGTTCGGTCGAACCTACTTCCGCCGGTTTGGTCCCGGTGTCGTCTCCAGCGTCGGCCTCGGGACGTACCTCGGGGAGCCGACCGACGCAGTCGACGAGCGCTACGAGCGAGCGCTGGTCGCCGGTGTTGAGGGTGGGTGTAACGTCGTCGATACCGCGGTCAACTATCGGTGTGGACGGAGCGAGCGGGTCGTCGGGCGGGCCCTCAACGGAGCGGAGGTTAAGCGCGAGGCTGTCGCCGTGACCACGAAGGGAGGATTCCTGCCGTTCGACGGCGAGCAACCGGGCGATCCGGAAGCGTACGTCCGCGAACGGTTCGTCGAATCCGGTCCCGTCGACGACGACGACATCGCGGCAGGCCGCCACTGCATCGCGCCCGCGGCCATCGAGGCGTCGCTGGACCGCTCGCTTGACGCCCTCGGCGTCGGAACGATCGATTGTTACTACGTCCACAACCCCGAGACACAGTGCCGGGTCCGCTCCAGGCAGGCGGTGTACAACCAGTTGGAAGCGACCTTCGAGCGACTGGAGCACCGGGTCGACGCGGGCGACATCGGCGGCTACGGCGTGGCGACGTGGGACGCGTTCCGTGTCCCGCCGGCGGACGACGCCTACCTGTCGCTCTCCACGGTGGTGGAGCGCGCTCGGTCCGCCGCGGAGACCGTTGGCCACGAGACAAGCGGGTTCGAAGCGATCCAACTCCCGTTCAACGTCGTCATGGCCGACGCGTTCACCACGCCCACCCACGAGTTCGAGGGTGGGCGGCGGTCGGCGCTTGAGGTGGCACACGCCTTAGACATCGACGTGTTCGCAAGCGCGAGTCTCGCTGGCGGCGAGTTGGCCGCCCGGAACGGGATTCCATCGAGCGTCGACGCCAAACTGGAGGGGGAGACCCCGGCCCAGCGAGCGGTCAACTTCGCGCGGAGCGCACCGGGCGTCACCTGCGCGCTCGTTGGGACGAGCGACCCGGACCACGTCGCCGAAGACATCGCGGCGGGGACGTTCGATCCTCTGGGGGCACGGGCGTTCGACGCCGTCTTCGGGTGACTACCGGAGATCCTTCCATTCACGTTCACACTCCGGACAGATCCGAACCGAGAACACCTCGTCGGGGTCGTCCTCCTTTTTCAGTACCTTCTCACAGTCCGAACACGTGACCCGCTCGTAGGTGTCCTTTTCGAGTTCTCCGTCACGAAGACCCTTTCGCGTCGATTTCATACCCATACATTGTGCTCTCCTGTTTAAAAAACGATCCGACTGGCCGGTCACGACGTCGGCCAGCCGTGTCATACAGCCGTCGAAACGGGAACGAACGACACGGCGGCGCGGTGGCGTAGCGGTACTGGGTCAAGATGAGGCGGTCCTATGGGTGTGAGCCGTCGAGACGACTCGAGATGGCACGCGAACTCGGTGCCCGGACGGCGTCCCATCCGCGGGCTTTTGTCCGCGCCGCCCCCAGAACGGGATAATGGAGTACGTCCAAGAACGCGTGACGACGCTCCACGACCTGACCGATCCGACGCCGTCGGCACCGACGGATCGGACGACGGTCGTCGTTCCGATGACGGAGCGTGAATACGGCGGGCTGGCCCCGGACCGGGTGCTCTCGGCACTCGAACGGGTCGATCCGGCGGCCGTTGTCGTCCCGCTTCGCGCGCCGGCCGACCGTGTCGGTCCCTTCCACGACTGGCTTACCGGCTTCGATCTGTCGTTGTCGGTGCTGTGGTGTAACGGCCCGCGTCTGGAAGAACTGCTCGACGACCACGGCCTCAACGGCGAGTTCGGCAAGGGACGCGACGTGTGGCTCGGGGTAGGACAGGCCCTCGACCGGGAGTTCGTCGCCGTCCACGACGCCGACACCAAAAGCTACACCGCGGCCGGCGTGCCCCGACTCCTCTTTCCGCTCGCCCACGGCCACGAGTTCTCGAAGGGGTATTACGCACGCGTCGAGAACGAACGGCTCTACGGGCGGTTGTTTCGGCTGTTTTTCGTCCCGCTGGTGCGTGCACTCGGGGCAGCGCACGAGGCACCGGTTCTCCGGTATCTGGAGTCGTTTCGCTACGCACTGGCCGGCGAGTTCGCGGCGACGGCCGACCTCGTGGCGCGGCTCCGCCCACAGCGGTCGTGGGGACTCGAAGTCGGCACCCTTGGGGACGCCTTCGAGTACGCCGGGTTCGAGGGGAGCGCACAGGTCGACCTAGGAACGTACGAACACGACCACCGCTCGGTGAGCGGGCCGACCGGGCTCTCGGAGATGTGCCGCCACGTCTCGTCGGCCCTGCTCCGCATCGTCGAGGAAGCCGGCGTCACCCCCGAGTACCGGACGCTCCCCGACCGCTACCGCGAGGCCGCCGAGACGCTCGTCGGGAGCTACGAACTCGACGCGGCGTTCAACGGACTGTCCTACGACCGGGGCGACGAGGTCCGACAGGCGGCGGCGTACGCCGAGGCCATCGAGGCACCCGGGGTGGATCGGCGCCTTCCCGCGTGGCGTGACACCCCACTGTCGCCGGCACGGATCGCCGAAACCGCCGACGCGGATCTGGAGGAGGTCCGATGATCGGGAGAGAAACCGGGGACGAACTCGCCGGTGTCGTCGACCTGTTCGGCGCGCTGACCCGGTCGGAACTCGAACGCGCGCTCGACGAACTCGCGTTCAAACGAGGGGAGGCAGCCGACCGCGACACGGTCGGCAACGCCGTTGACGCCGCGGTTGCGGACTACTACCTCGCCGCGGTCGACCGCGAGAAGACGACGCTTTTGACGCCGGGGCCCGTGGCGTTTCCGAGCCTTCCCGACGGGGCCGAGGACCTACCGCACATCCTCGATATCCCGGATCGCGAGGTCGACCGGGCGGCGCTCGTCGAGACGGTCGAACGCCGCCTCCGTGCCGACGCCGCCCGGGCGGTCGCCGCCGGCGACGCCGACCGGATCGAACGGCTCGTCGATGTGAGCTACGACCTGGAGACATGGGGATCGACCGATGTAAGCGACGTGCGGAACCGTCTCGACGACGCGGTCGAAACCCACAACTGAAAGGAGACTCACAGCTACACGGGAGGCAACAGTCGGGGTGACAACGCCGGCGTCGGCGTCGACGTCGGTTCCGGCCCGACACGGGACACGATGCGCATGAATCTGGACGCCGTTGGCCGCCACACACCCCGGACCGTCGACGACGCGGAGCGGGAGGCGGCGGTCATCGCGCCCGTCGTCGACAGGGACGGCAGCGACGCGCTCCTGTTCACCAAGCGTGCGGACCATCTCGGCGAACACGCAGGGCAGATGAGCTTTCCCGGAGGCGGGCGCGAACCCAGCGACACGGACCTCGAAGCGACGGCCCGCCGAGAAGCAAACGAGGAGATCGGGCTTCGGGCCGACGAGATCAGGGTACTCGGACGGTTGGACGACATCGAAACGGTCAGCGAGTACGCCGTTCGCCCGTTCGTTTCTCGGATTCCCGACCGCGAGTACGTCCCCGACGAGCGCGAGGTGGCCGAGATCGTGGTGTTGCCGGTCGAGGAGCTGACCGACCGCGACAACTACGAGTCGGAGCGTCGTGATCATCCCCACTACGGCGAGGTGCGTCTGCATTTCTTCTATGTCGGCGGCTACACGGTCTGGGGGGCGACCGGGCGGATGCTGGTCCAGTTGCTCGAACTGGCGACAAACTGGCGGATGCCGCCGAAGGTCGACCGCGTGGTCGACCCCGACGCCGACTTCCCGGTGTGAACGACAGGCCTTTGTTGTCCGGCACGTAGCGTCCCGCAATGGGAGAGGGGATCGACCGGGCGGAGACGGACGCACCCGTCACGGGAACGGGACTCGACGCCGTAGCGTTGAAACCGACCGAATGTGACGTGGCGCGAGGGTGTGACGTGCCGCTTCCGGAGGTGGTCGTCGACTACGAGGGGCGAGACCACCTTCCCGACGCGGCGACGCTTCGGTCGGTCGCCGCCGAGAAGCAGGTCCGTGTGACGACGCCGGTTCGGGCGGACGGCTTCGATCCGCTCGGGGACCGGAGCCGTCTCGACCGGCTCCCCGGGGGTGTCGGGCGTATCCTCGTCGCCGGCAACCCGGCGTATCTCACCGACGCGGAGCGCGACCGGGCGGTTGCACCACGCCTCCGGGCCGCCCGAGAGATCGCGCCGGAGGCGTGGGTCGGCACCGAGGGCGTCGAACGCGTTGCCCTCGCGGTCGGCGGAACGCAGTTCGACCTGCTCGGGCGGTCGACACGACGGGACTGTCGCGCGCTCCGGGCCGCGGGCTGGGACGGGGAGATGGCCGTGTACGCGCCGACGGTCCTCACCGACGACGCGGACGCGATACTCGACGCGCTCGGCCCGTATCTGGGGCGCCGACGCCCGGTCAAACGCGCGTTGCCCGATGATCCGATCACCTCGGCGGCCGCCGGCGGTCGGACCCGGGAGGTGTTGCTCGCCGCGGCGGCGGATTTCGCGTTGACGGGGACGCCGGAAACCGTCGCCGACCGTGTCGCATCACTGAAAACGGCCGGGGCGACGGCCGTCGTCGGCTACCCCGCCCGCGGCGTCGGCGGATTCCTCGGGTCGGCGTAGCCGTCAGCCGCTTTCGTTCTCGTTTCCGTTTTCGTCGTGGACCGTCACGTCGGTTCCGATCGAGCGCTTGGGGACGCGGACGCGGAGCGTGCCGTTGTCGCTCAGGGTGGCGGAAGCCTCCCCGGCGGCGACGTCGGCGTCCGGCGGGAGGCGGGCCTGCCCGTCGAGAGAAAGCCCGCGGCCGGGAAAGCGCATCTCGAAGCCCTCGTGGAAATCACGAAAACGGTCCAACCGCACCTGCACCTCGCCCTCAACATACCGCACCTGCACGTCGCTTCGGGTGACGCCCGGTGCGTCGAAGACGACGAGGTAGGCGTCGTCGGCCTCCAAGACATCGTAGGGGAGTGGCTTTCGCTCCTGTACCTTGCCGACGCCGCGGCCGACGCGTTCGAGAACGGCGTCGGCGACGGATTCCCCGAACTCGCGGAACCCGGTCATAGTTCGATCGCTTCGAGACAGTCGGTCCCGCCACAAAGCGGGCAAGAAAGGTCATCGACCGAGTGATCGTCAGCGATATCGTAGGTGTAGTGATTCTCGAACATGTCGAGTTCGCAGTCGCCGCTGGTGCATTTGAGTTCCTTCGTGTCGGGCATACACTCGGGTAGTGCCGCGACGGTCATAAGTGACGCGGGGACACACGACGGCCCCGCGTCGGGCCGGTGGCCCGAGGGAAGGTGGACGATGAGAAACACCCGACCGGCGGCGGCGGGTGTCGGACGCGTACGGATACGGTTTTACGCGTCCGTCGTGAATAGGGACGTATGACCGACCCCGCCGACCTCGCGGTCACCATCGTCGACGGCTACGTCGACGAACCCGCACACTTCGGGGTCCCGCCGTACGTCTCGACGTATCCGCGCTTCACCGCCGGGGCACTCGTCGACGCCGGCGTGCCCGCCGGATCGATCACCTATCACACCATCGACGAACTCCGCGACGACCGGTCGAAGTGGGCCGACGTTGCCGACGCCGACCTCATGATCTACCTCGGGGGGATGACCGTCCCCGGAAAATACGTCGGCGGGACACCGGCCGAACCCGACGAGGTTCGGGAACTCGCCTGGACCGCGGACGGAACGACGCTGATGGGCGGCCCCGTCCGCTTCGGTGTCGGCGACGAGAACGCCGGCGGTCAGGAGATGGAGCGAAAGGACCTCGATTACGACTTCGTCGCCAAGGGCGACGTCGAGGCGGCGGCCCACGACCTCGTGGCCGGCGGGGTAGAGGGCTTTGGCGACCGAATGCGCGACAACGAGGAATTGGACCGTTGGGCGGCGAAAGGGGCGTTCGTCGTCGAGGACCACCCCAATCATCCGGACTACCTGATCGCCGAACTGGAAACCTCGCGTGGCTGTGCCTACCGGTGTTCCTTTTGTACCGAACCCCTGTACGGCGACCCCGGCTTCCGATCGGCCGAGTCGGTCGTCCGTGAGGTCGGGGCGCTGTACGACCGGGGAGTTCGGCACTTCCGTCTGGGTCGACAAGCCGACATTCTCGCCTTCGGCGGTGACGGCGAGGCCCCCAATCCCGACGCACTCCGACGACTCTACGCCGGTATCCGGGAGGTCGCGCCGGATCTGGGAACGCTCCATCTCGACAATATGAACCCAGTCACCATCGTCGACTACCCGGAACGCTCCCGCGAGGCGATCCGAATCATCGCCGAACACAACACCGCCGGCGACACTGCGGCGTTCGGGCTCGAATCCGCCGATCCCGTCGTACGGGAACAAAACAACCTGCTCGTCACGGCCGAGGAGTGTCTGGAGGCCGTCCGCGCCGTCAACGAGGTGGCGGGGTGGCGACCGGGAGATGACCCCGCCGACGCGCCGACCCACGGCGACGCCGCGGCGGATCGCCTGCCGAAACTTCTTCCGGGAATCAACCTCGTCCACGGCCTGCAGGGTGAGCGCCGGGAGACGTTCGAACACAACAAGCGGTTTCTGGAACGGGTGTACGACGAGGGCCTGATGCTCCGTCGGATCAACATCCGACAGGTGATGGCCTTCGCGGGCACGGAGATGAGCGACACCGGGGCCGACATCGCGCGCGACCACAAGGACCTGTTCCAGGAGTACAAACAGGAGGTCCGGGAGGAGATCGACCGCCCGATGCTCCGCCGGGTCGTCCCGGCCGGGACCGTCCTCCCGGACGTCCACCTCGAGTATCATCAGGACGGCAAAACGTTCGGCCGGCAGTTGGGGACCTACGCGCTTCTCGTCGGGTTGCCGGGGGAACGAGAACTCGGGACGACCGTCGACGTCGCCGTGGTCGACCATGGCTACCGGTCGGTGACCGGCGTCCCCTATCCGCTGGATCTGAACGCCGCGTCGATGGACGAACTCCGGATGCTGCCGGGGGTCGGGCGGTCGACCGCAGGCGACATCGTCGTCGACCGACCGTACGGATCATTGTCGGAGATCGACCTCGATACCGACCTCTCGAAGTTCGCGACCCTCGGACCGGTCGGCGCGGCGGACTAGGCGACGTACTCCGCGAGAGAGACGGCGTACCAATCGGATTCGTAGTCGACGTAGTCGACCCGAGCGGGGGTGTCGCTCACAGGCCCATCCGCAGTTCCTGTCCGCGCCGGGGCGCGACCGAGCGTGGCCTGTAGGTCGGTGTAGGCGTCCGAGTAGGGCGCACACTCGTCGTAACCGTCGTCGGTCGCCGCCTCGACGATGTCGCGTTGCTCGGCCGAGAGGTCGGTGGGGTCGAGTTCGACACCGTATCGGTCGAAAACCAGTCCGGCGAAGTCGGCGGCGGACCCGGTGATGGCGCCGACCGCGACCCGGTGTGTCTCGACCGTCGTCGGACGGGGATCACCAAGATCAAGCCGGAAGTCACGGTCGCCGATCCGAATGGTCTCGTACGACGGATCGGGGACGAGGTCCGAGCGGGACCGGGCGTCGTCGGGGTAGACAAGCGTCCCACCGATGGCGACGGACCGGGCGCGGTCGAACCGTTCGATCTCCTGGCTGCCCGGGAAGCCGAGCGCAACGTACAACGCCGTCCGGTCGATGTCGGGCAGGTCGTCAAGCGCGATACGGCGGGTGGCGGGTGTGTCTTCGACTGCCGCCGTATCGAGCGAGAGGGCATACCCGGTCCGTTCGACGGTCGAAACGAGTGAGGTCGTGACGGTGTAGTACGTCCCGTCAGCAGCGAGATGATCGACGCCGGAAAGCGGGGTCGAGGTCGCCCACAGCGCCGACGCGTCGCCGCGTCTGGCGGCCGAGACGGCGTCTCGTTCCGGTGGCGAGAGGGTATCGAGCGAGTCGCTCTCGCGGTCGGCCACCGCGGCCGTCGTCACTGGGTTCAGACGCAGGTCGGCACCGCGCTGACAGTCGCTACCGGGGCCAACACCGAGACACCCCGCGGTCGCGGTCAGACCGGTCACACAGGCCGAGAGGAGGGCACGGCGATGCATGCGACCTGTGTCGTACCGCCGTTATGGTGAATTTTGTGGACCTCAGAGATCCTCGTCGATGATCTCGCCGACGGCGAAGTTGGATTTGACCTCGGTCACCTCGATCTTGACGCGTTCGCCGATTTCCGCGCCAGGGACGATGATGACGTAGCCGCGTTCGACGCGGGCGATGCCGTCGCCTTGTTTCCCGATATCCTCGATTTCGACGTAGCGGATCTCACCAACCTCGACCGGGGGTTGTGGCTCCGATGTCGGCGTCTCGGACGCCGAGGCCTCGTCCTCGGCCGCCTCGCGGTCCGCAGAGATGAGCGCGACTCGGTAGGTGGCTCCGAGGTCGACCGCGCCGGTGTCTACCTCGCGTTGGGGCACCTCGATCACGTACGTTCCGTCCTCCTCCCGCACACGTTCGCTGAACAGACACAGCAGTTCGTCCGAAATTTCCACAGTGTAAACCTCCACGCGCACCTGTGTCGGAACACCTAAAGGTGTATCGCCGTCAGCGCGGCGTTCCGTCGGAACGTTTCGGCCCCTCGGAGTCGTGGACGACCACCTCGCCGGCACCGGTGTCTACGTCGGCGGGGTCGTAGTTGTCGCGGACACCCACCGCCTCGGTCAGTTCCCGGATCGCCCGTTCTTTGAGCGTCCGCGCCATCGCCTCGGCGTCGGCCCGGGAGATGTCGCGACCGAGACCCTCACACTCGTGGGCCCGGACCATCCCCGCCTCGTCGACGGCCTCACCCATCGGCTGACTCGTCCCGCCGAGGGCGACGCTGAACGGGTATGTCTCGCAGAGTAACGGACGGTCGCCGTGAACGGTACACGTCCCGTCGCCGTCTGCCTCCTCGTAGAAGACACAGTCGCCACAGGCGTCGGTCTCCAAGGCCCACTCGAAGGTCTCGCCTTCGGGGCCGTCCGGTCCCTCGCGGAGCCCGTATGGCATCGGTCGCGCCACGTCCCGCCAGTCGCGGTCGGTCGCGTCCTGCAGGTCCCGCACCTCGTCGGGGAACACCGTCGCGGTGTGTGGATCGTCGGCCTCGGACTTGCAACACGCGCCACACCGAGTACACTCGAAGCCGATCGACTCGACGGCGTCGGCGAGAACGCTCACGTCGAGGTTACGCGCCCGATCGAGTTCGGACTCCAACGACTCCATACCACCGGTGGGAGGTCGAGACCCAAAACGCCGTCGCCGGCGTGCTATGACGGTTCGACCCGCCCGGTCTCTCGGTCGAAGCGGACGCCGCCCTCAACGGCGAGTTTGTCGAGATGGGCACGGACCGTCCCGCCGGCAAGGTCCCGGACCCCCGAGAGGTCGCGGTCGTACGCCGCCGCCACAACGGTGTCGACGGTGTCGGCTCCCTGATCGACGGCGCGGACGATCCGGCGTTCGCGCTCGCGGCGGTGGGCCAGCAGGCGACACACGGTCGCCCGCGGGTCGTCGATCACCGGGCCGTGACCGGGGTAGAGCCGTGGCGGGTCGCGGGCATAGAGGCGACGGAGAGCGACGATGTACGCCCGGAGATCGCCCTCTGGCGCGGCGACGGCGACGCTCCCCGTTGCGACGGCGAGATCGCCACAGATGATGCCGTCCGTGGTTTCGAAGGCCACGTGATCGGGCGCATGGCCCGGCGTGTCGAGAACGGTCAGGGAACCAATAGGATCTCCCTCGGTGAACGTGTCGTCCGGGTCGCGACCGGTCGCGGCCGCGAAGCGGTCCGTGTGGCCGAGACGCGCGTGGACCGTCGCCCCCGTCCGGTCGGCGTAGGCCGCAACGCCCCCGACGTGATCCGGGTGCGCGTGGGTCACCGCGACGTGGGCCACCTCGTGGGCCGCGACGGCGGCGTCGAGGGCGTCGGTCCGACCGGCCGGATCGACGAGAACCGCCCCGCCGGGACCGTCGGCGAGGTAGGCGTTGGTGTACCCGTCGGGGGCGGTCGTTTCTGTCGGGACCCGGAATCGCTCGATCACTTCTCGATGATGCTCTCCTCGACCGCCTCGCCGAAGTGGCGGGCCACGTCCTCGTAATAGACCAACACGTCGTCGCCTTTGTCGAGGTCGGTGACCGCGGTCCGACCCTCACGGGTGTGGATCTTGATCGTCTCGGCGTTCTGGAGAAGCGTCTCGATGCGGTCGACCCCCTCCTCGGCCTCGACCTCGGCCTGTACCCGGAACATCGGCCGTTTCTCGATCTTGACGCGTCCGACAACGGCCTCCCGGGTGTCGCCGTCGGTGTCGACCACCTGCACCTCGTCGCCGCTCGCGAGTTCGGAGAGATACCGCGTGTCGCCGCCGGGCGACCGGGCGTACGCGTGGACCGCGCCGGCGTTCACTCGGAAGGGCCGCGAGGCGACGTACGGCGACTCTGCGGTCTCGGCGTGAACGAAAAAGAGACCACGGGACATCGATCCGACGAGCATCCCCTCGCTGTCCTGCATCAGCGATCCGGTGTCGACACAGACCCGGTCGGCCATGCCCGTGCGCTCGACGGCAGTCACCTCGGCGTACTGCAGGTCGAGGTGTTCCCGGTCGGCGGCGTCGCGGACCTCGCAGGTGGCACGGATCTCGTCGGGGGAGTCGGCGTCTAGCAACACGCCATCGGCACCGATCTCCAGCGTCTCGAAGGCCGTCCCCGCCTCCTCGGCGGTCGTGACGCCCGCGAGCAGTTCCGTCTCCGACCCGATGCGGGCGATGAGGTTTTCCAGCGGGATGATCGCCCAGTCCTCGGCGACAACGATGGTGTAGTCGGCCGCCTCGGCCGCGGCCTCGGCGAAGCCCTCGTACGCCTCGTCGAAGATACGGACATATGCGGCGTGTGGCGCGTCGCCGTCACGGCGGAGCGTCGAGAGGTCGGCTGATCCTGAAAAGTCGGGCGGGAGGTCGATCGTTCCGTCGCCCTCACCGTTCTTGCCGACGACGTACGCGTCGGCGGTCGCTCCCTCGGGTTCGGCGTTTTCGACGAGGTCGGCGTCGGCCCGGAACGCCGCGACGTTCACGTCGCCGAGGTCACGCACCCGCGCCACGTCCGTCTCGTCGACGAGCACCCAGTCGACGCCAGCCTCCAGTCCGGCGACGATGCGTTCTTTCCGTCGCTCCCAGTCGCCGACGTCGCCGTCGGCCTTCAGCCACACGCTCCGTGTCATTGTCTACACCTCGACGGGATGTGGTTTCAACGTGGCGAATGGGCTCAGGCTTCGAGCAAGCCACCCCGCCGGAGCGCCTCGTCGACGCCCGCGTCGTCGTGGATGACCGCGGCAATGGCGCGAGTGATCGCGCCCGGTTCGTCGTGTTGGAAGATCGACCGCCCCATCGAGACGCCGGCGGCCCCGCCGTCCATCGCACCCCGCACCATATCGACGGTTTGGCGGTCCGTGCCGCGACTGCCACCGGCGATGACGACCGGCAGACGCGTGCCAGCACACACCGGCCCGAAGCTCTCGCCGTCGCCGCTGTAGCCCGTCTTCACCACGTCTGCGCCGAGTTCCTCCGCCAGACGGACGGCGTGAGCGAGCGCCTCGGGGTCGTCCTCTGCGATATCGGGACCGCGGGCGTACGCCATCGCCAGCGTGGGTAGCCCCAACTCCGTCGCACGCTCGGTTACACGAGCGAGGTCGCTCATCTGTTTCGGTTCGTAGTCGGAACCGACGGTGATGTGGAAGGAGACGGCGTCGGCCCCGGCCCGGAGCGCCGCCTCGACGCTGCCTGTCTCGCGTTTGTCGGCCTCGTCGGGCCCGATGTTCGTCGAGCCGTTGACGTGAGTGATGAACCCCGCGCCGTTCTTGTTGTCGTGGACGCGGGGGGCGATTCCCTTCTGCGTGAGGACCGCGTCCGCGCCGCCGGCGGTCACGGCGTCGATGGTCGATTCGATGTCGACCA
>NZ_JAQCNJ010000054.1 GCF_028275055.1 Haloplanus sp. | reverse complement strand
TGGGTCCGTTCGATGCACAGACACCCGGTTGGCGCGTCACGACCGGACCGCGGCTACGCATCCCTCGCTCCGAGGAAACCGACGAGGGGAGAGCACTTACCACGCCTCGGGAGCAACCCGTGGGTCGTGACCGGAATCGTCTTTTTTCGAACGGCACAGCGAAGCCGGGTGGTTGAGTTTTACTGTGACCGACTCGGCCTGACGGAGTGGCTTGACCAACCCGGTGGATGTACCATTCTGCAGTTCGAGACGCTGCTCGTTGGGTTCTGTACGGCTCCGACAACGGAGACCGAGGGGATCATCACCCTCGTTGTTGAGGACCGGAACGCCGTCGACGACCGGTACGCCGCGTTGCGTGACGTTGCCGACGACCCGCCGCGACGAAACGACGACTTCGATATCTATCAGTTCTTTCTCACGGACCCGGATGGCCGCACAGTCGAAATCCAGACCTTCTGCCACGACCGTCCTGCGGACCCGTGATGTTCCCGCCCGGTGCGTGCCGTCTCCACGGTCACGGACGACACACCGGCGAGTGCTGCCGGATCGGCGCCGAAAACACCAGTGCTACCTCGGTTGAAAACGGCTAACGGCCGTCACACGTCGCACACACCGGCCAGGTTCCCCCACACACATCACGTATCATATCACCCTGGCAGCGTCCAGTCGAGGGGGACGTTACGCGCCGGAAATCGGGGCTTCGAGACGACCTCGAACGTCCAGTCGTGCGCCCCAGACGTCGTCGGGGCGGCGAGCATGAGCCGAGCCACGTCCGCCCGCGAGACAACGCCCCAAAGCTTTGCGCCGGGCCGAGCAACGGTGACCAGATCCGTTCGGCTGCCGTTCGTCAGTACCCCCGGCCGAAGAATCGTATGCCGCAGCGACGCGTCCCGGATCGCCGCTTCGGCCGTTGTCTTTGCCTCCTGTAGTGGCCCGATAAACGCGTCAAATGCCGTCGCGAGCGGGCTTGCTGGCTCCGGCCCCACGCCGATCGCCGACTCCATAACGAACGTGTCGACATCGGCGTCCGCCGCCGCCGCAACCAGCGCACGGTTCCCGGCACCGTCGACGAACGGCGGTCCGGATCGGATCGCCGTCGGGGCCGTGCCGACGGCACTGAGCACCGCGTCGACACCCTCGACGGCTGCCGACAGGTCGTCCGGGTCCAGCAGGTCGTCCACCACCACCTCGTCAGCGCCGGCGGCACGAAGATCGGCCGCGGCCTCCGGCGAACGTGTCAGCGCCCGGACGGTGACGCGGGATCGTCCGAGTCGTATCACCGCACGTCCCGTTTCGCCGGTTGCGCCTGCAACGAGGATCGTCTCGACGGACTCGGAACTCACACGTGAACTTGCGTTGTGAGAACAAAGAATGCCAGGATCGCCGCGACGTGCCGACGCGACCGTGGGACGCCGACGGGCACTGTGTCACACACGGTCCGGTCGCCGTGACGAGGCACCTGTTGTCGACTACCGTGTGCAGGTCCGTGTGGCGGCGGCTGGCAGGTTCCCCGCTCCGAGTTGACCACTCGGCGCTCGCGACGGGAACAGGAGCCAACGCGGCCGTGCTTCCGGTCCGGACACGCACCGAGACAGCGGCTGTTAACGGCCTCCTCTCTCGGGGGATAGATCGTCTCCGGTGTGGGCGTTGACCACATAGACCACGGACGAGGCCTGCCGCCGGTGTTCCGGCGTCTGTGTTCTCGGTCGGTTGCGGTCCGCTCCGTGGCCACCCACTGGAAACGCGTCTCGTTGGCCGAGAGCCTTCATTCGGTCGTATGATCGTCTGAACCCACCACGGTCGTGCAACCTCGTCGCCACCCACCCTCACCGCCGGTTGATGATGCGACCGGCACACGGGACACTGGGCCGCTGTCAACACGAGAGCGGAGTTACGTTTGGCGGATCACTTCTCCACCGGCTTAGAAAACGCGTCTATGTCTTGGCCACGGGAGCAGACAGTTGGAAACTGTGTATGACCCGGGTTAGCTCCGTAGCGCCTCCACCGGGCGCTCGTTCGCCGCCTTCCACGCAGGGTACGCTCCGCTGATGATTCCAACGCCAACGCCGAATCCAAGCGCTAACAGGAGATAGTAGCCGTTTGTCGGGTGGATAACCAGGCTCGTGTCCACCGCCGGCGTCGCGACAACGAGTCCGGCGACGAGCAACACCGTTAACACCGTCCCTGCGGCCGCGCCGACGGCGCCGATCAGACCGGCCTCCGCCAACAACACGCGCAACACGTCCCGGCGGGTCACACCCACCGCGCGCATCACGCCGATCTCCTGTCTTCGCTCGACCGTACTCATCAGCATGACGTTGAGAATCGAGACGCCCGCGACCACGAGCGAGATGGCGCCAAGCCCGAGCAGGAACGTACTCAGCAGGTCGAAGAACTCGTTGATCTCGTCAACGACCGCGGCCAGTTCAAACAGGTCAACCCGTTTTTCCCGGGCGTTCACCTCTCCGCGGATCGCGTCGGCTGCCGCTCGGGCCGTCTCGCCGGACTCCGAGATGACGAGTGCCTGCGCGTAGCCGTCAGCCGCGAACGCCGACTCCGGGAGAAAGACGGCGTCGTCTGGCGCAACCGGGCTGAACGTCTGTGTCTCGGCAAGCACGGCGACGACGCGCACCTGCGACCCCGCGATCCCGACGGTGTCGCCCGCGCCGACACCGAGGTCCTCGGCGACGCCAGCACCGACGATCGCGCCCTGTCGATGCCGATCCGGGAGCCTCCCTTCGGCGGCTTCAAACGCAAGTCCCGGCTCCTCGACGCCGTAGATGGTCGCAAAGGTCTGTGCGTTCGCACCCTCAACGATCGCGTTGTCCGAGTACAACGGAACCACGGCCGGATCACCGGCCGCCGGGTCGTCGACGGCACGCCGGATCGCCGCCACGTCGGCCGTCGAAAGCGATTCGACCCCGGCGTCGGCGTTTGGCGAAACAACGACCTGTGTGCCGATGTCACCGATGGCGTCGTCGGCACCGAGCGCGAGCACGTTCCCGAAGATTCCCAGCGCCGCGACTGCGAGCACGCCGATACAGACGCCGAGAACTGCGAGCACCGTTCGAACACGGTTCCGCCGGAGGTTCCGGCCGGCCATCCCGACTGCGGATCGCCAGCCACGGAGCCAGCCGGTGATCCCGCCGCGAAGATGGCTATCGTCGTCCTCCCGGTCCGATCCGGCATCGACGGGGCCTACACCCGGAGCCACCCCGGTTTGATCGTCGCTCATCGGTTCTCCGGCTCCGTCACAGAACCGACGGTCCGTGCGGGCGAGGACCCGTCGGCCGGGGCCATCTCATCCGGGACTCCGCCGACCAGTACCCCGTCGGTGAGTTCGACGACGCGGTCCGCGTACTCCTCGACACGCGGATCGTGTGTGACGGCGATAACGGCAACCCCCTCCTCTTTCACGCGTTCGAACTCTGCAAGAATCGACTCACCGGTCTCCGTATCGAGATTTCCGGTCGGCTCGTCGGCGAGCAGTACCGTCGGCTCGTTGATCAGCGACCGCGCGATAGCGACCCGTTGTTTCTGTCCGCCCGACAGTTCCGACGGCTCGTGGTCAAGCCTGTCGCCGAGTTCGAACCGGGAGAGCAGGTCGGCGGCGTACGCCGTCGCGTCGCCCGGGTCAAACGCGGTCGGCAGCGCGACGTTTTCAACCGCGGTCAGCGTCGGCAGGAGATGGAAGTCCTGAAACACGAACCCGATCGAATCCTTCCGGGCCTCGGTGCGCTCAGCAACCGAGAGCTCGGTCACATCGGTGCCGTTCAGTAGCCGCCGCCCATCGGTAGGGTCGTCAAGCAGCCCGAGCACGTTGAGAAGCGTCGATTTGCCGGAGCCGCTGGGTCCGACCACCGCGACGAACTCCCCCGGCTCGGCCACGAAATCAACGGCGTCGAGTGCCACCACCGGCTCGGCGCCTCCGCCGGGGTACCGCTTGGTCGCGTCGCGTAGTTCGACGCTATACATCGCGGCGACGGATCACGCTCCCGGCGATTGCGATTCCCCCACCGCCGATGAGCCCGACGATGCCGATCGTTTCGAGCGTGCCGACGGTGCTGGCTTCCGTGTCGCTACCGTCGTCGGGTTCCGGAAGCGCCACGGTTACCGTTTCGGTGTATCGGACACCGCGCTCGGTGTATGCGATCCGGATCGGAACCGCGTCCGCCACGGAGGCATTCGCCGCGGTCTGTAGGTCGAAGGCGACAAAGTCGCCCGCGGCAACGGTGCCGACGAAGTATTCCTGTCCGGCCGGGGTTGGCTCGACCCCATCGGCACCGGTGACCGAAACGATGACCCCGGTTAGCTCCCCGGTCCCCGCGTTCCCGAGATTGGCGTCGATACGCACCTCCCCGTCACCGGTCGTGCGGACGGTCGCGTCGGTGACACTCGGGCGGCCCTCTCGCGTCGGATACAACAGCGATGATGTCGCTGTCCGGTTCGCACTGGCACCCGCCGCCGCGTCGAGTTCCGATCGGAACGTCGCCGAGACGGTCACGTTCGAGCGCTCGTCGAGTGGGCCGAGGTCGATGACGACGCGCCGCTCCTCACCCGGCGCGAGATCCTCCACGACAAAGGGCCCGACCGCAACCGTCGGATCGGCCCCGTTGCTCGCGGCGTCCGCCCCACCGCCGGGGTCGGCCGACGTGCCAACGGCGGTCAGGCTCACGCGGTCTGCGGTCGCAGTCCCGGTGTTGACGACCGTCACCGCGACCGGGGAGTCGGCGGATGCGGCGGAGTCAGACTCGTCGTCGTCGCCGGCTTGGAGGCCGCCACCGCCGCCGAGAATGCCGTCGATGCCACCGACATTTATCTGTCCACCACTCTGGTCGTCGTTGTCGCGTTGCAGATCCTCGGGCGCCAACGCGCGGGTTCGAAGGTCAAGCGCCACCTCGGCCGGCTGAACGTCGACGATCACGTCCCGCGTCACGGTAACGGTCCCGCCGTCGTCCTCGTCGTCCGTCGCCTCTTGCTCTGCAACGACCTCAACGGTGAGTCGGTGTGCTCCCGGTTCGTCGAACCGAGTCCACAGAACGACGGTTGTCGTGTCGCCAGCGGAGAGCGCCCCGACTGTGGTCGCCTCGTCACGGGGGTCGCCGTCCCGTGCCGTGTCATACAGCCGGACGCTCGTTACGTTGGCAGCCGCCGGGCTCCCACCGGAGTTGGAAATGGTTACGTTCAACGACGTTCGCTCGCCGACCGCCGGTTCGCCTGAGCTCACCTCGACCTGATCGATGCCGACCCGTGCGTCCGGCACCGCTGTGGCCGCTCCGACAACGCCCAGTAGCGCCAACAGGGTCAGCGACACGGCAATAGCGTTTGTTGAAACTACGTTCACCCTCGATAATGGACTGCGAGTCACGGATCCACCGCCGTCTCGACCCGGTCTGTACTCGTCAGCGGGAAAAACGCGCTCGCCGGGCTTTGCAGGAGTCCGGCCGTCGCGCCGAGCGTGCGTGATTTTTCGCCGTGGATCATGCGCCAGTTACGGGCCGAACGGTGTTTAATACTGCGGAGAGAGGACCACGCTACGAGCTGAAACCGTGATTTAGGCTTTTTGAGTGTTCGAGGTGGATCGGTGATCGGGGAGTTGCACTCCGAGTGAAACAGTGGCGGTGTCCGTCCGGTGGCCATACGGCCGACATGGACCGAAACGTCGTCTCGGTGCTGAGCTCCGGAACCGCGGTCGGAGCGGTCACAGGGGTGAACTCAGTCGTGTGTCGCACCGAGACGGTCTCACCTCCACGGACGCTCTCGCCGGTGCTGGCCGGTAGTACGGGTGTCCGAACCGCTCCGGCGACCTTGCGGACGACTCGGTCGAGAAACGCCGACCGCCGGTGACGCCGCGCTAGGGCTCACGGCACCGTTCTGCACCACCCACCGGTCCTGACGGATGGCGGAAACACACCGGCGGATCGTCTGATTAGGAGGGGGGATAGTCCGCACGAACCCGGCCGGCCTCGGGCCAGGTGGTGCCGACTCTCCGCAACCGTCGCCGCTCGGCGGCTACCGTTCGACGACCCCGTATTTGAACGAACACTACGAACAGACCGTCGCGGGTGGGTCGGTTGTCGCCGTCCGGTGGTACTCGTCGAAGCGGGCGTATCGGAGGTTGGTCCAGTAGAGGTTCCCGTCGTACCGGACGAGCCACGACCCCGACCGGGCGGTTGCCGAGACCGCCGTCCGGTCGTGGAAGCGGTCGAGAATCGACCGGAACGCCGTGTCGCTGGTGTTTTCGGTGCGGTAGGTCCCGTTCGTGGCCTCGGCCACGACGGCTCGTGTGTCCGAATCGAGTCCGCTCAGTTCGAACGCGTACGCGTCACGGAGACACGCGGCGTACGAATCGGCACCGTCTGCGACGGGGTGTGGCTGGTATCGGTACACCGTCAGGGGTCGTGGCTCGCGCGACACGACGTCGAGTTCGATCAGCGTTCCCTCGTGCCTGATCGCGTCGTACTGGCCGTTGGCAGTCGCCGACCGGTTCAGTTCGGCGGGAGAGTACGCTCGTTCTTCCTCGATGCCCTCCGGCAGGCTCCGGTTCTCCTCGGTATCCCTCGAGAAAGACGACACGGGGGTGTGAAGTGCCGCCTTATCAACCGGCGGCAGGTCGTCGTAGTCGGCAACGGTCCACCCGTTCTCGTCGGCTTCCGCCGCGGTCACGTTCCCATCGAGCCGGTAGGTCACCTGTCGTCCGGTGGTCGTGTCGACGGTGGTGTACGAGAGGGTGTAGAACCGGTCGCCGGTGCGGTACACCGTCTCGTTGGCGCTGTGCGGTGGCTCCGGCGCGGTGACGGTCGTCGACTCGTTCCGGACGGCTCGACCGAGAACCCGCTCACCGCGGTTGCGACCCTCCGGGTCGGCCAACTCCAACTCCTCCTCGGTGATAGGCGTACTGGCGTTGTCGGCCAGTTCCGTGTCGTTCACCGCGTCCATCGAGAACGAACCGGCAGGCTGTGAACAACCGGCGAGCGCGACGAGACAGAGCGTCACACCCACGGCGATGACCAGTCGTGTCTGCATACGACTGCGATCGGGACGGCGGCTATTGAACACCTAATGCACGTCTCGCCGCCGGCAACACGCCGGCCATATCAGAGATTCTCCCGCGTTTCGACACCCTGAGAGCGGGGGCCGACGGGCTGCCGGGAGCAACGGCAAAGCATGCGCCCGGAGGGGACCGAGAGATGTGGAGAGGGGTGACCGGGACGGCAGGTCGGACGCGTCTGGCCGCCGTGATGAGCCAGTGCAGCGGCTGAAACGAGGTGAGACGAGACGGGACAGGACGGAACGAGAAAAGCAGCCGGGGGACCGGAGGAGATCCCCCAGTTGGCGTGCGATATGCCAGTCGAGTGGGGCCTCACACATCGGGGGCCAAGGGGAGTCCCCCGTTGACGTGCAACATGCACCTGTGCGGGAGCCCGATACGGCCACACATGGAGCCCATCGGCGGCTATCCCGCGGTCCCACTCGGTGGTTGTTTGGGGTGTAAGATAATGACGACGGTGCCGATACTGATGGAGGAGGAAAACACGGCGGGTATGCTCATCGGTTATCGGCGGGCGTCTCGCTGCTCGTCGGTCGGTCACGAACTCGACGAGCAGGTGGGTCGGGCCGTCGGTGGTCCACCACCGCAGACACGAGTTGCACGTTCACGACGCCGAACCCCGGGCGTATCGACGGTCGACGGTGCGGTGATATCGCCGGGGTCGGTGTCCGTCTCCGCCGTGAGGGGATGTCTGACAGGCATAATAGTGTATCGGTATATTCTCCATGAACATTAGAGCTGCGAGCGATCGGGTCCACCACGTCCGCGCTCGAACCGTTCTCGTCGTGGACGGCGACCACCGCTACCCCCACCCCGCCGGGCGGCGTGCCCTGCGACCCGTCGCGAGGATGCCCGGCGGTGTTCCTTCTGTCCCGATACGTCCGGGGCGTGAGCGGTGTCGCGAGGCTCCGCGAACGCTCAACATGCCCAGACGAACGAAGACAGGGGTGGCTCCCGGCATCTATTAACCATCACGAGGCGAATAACTGCGAGAGGTCGGAACCAATGCCCACCACCGCTCGTCCGATCCACGTTCTCCACGTCGACGACGACCCTGATCTCGCGGAGATAGCGTCGATCCATCTCGAACGCGAGGACGACCGGCTCTCGGTGCAGACCGCGACGACGCCCGACGACGCCGTCGACCGCTTGACAACGGCCGATATCGACTGTATCGTCTCGGATTACGAGATGCCCGGAACGAACGGGATCGAGTTTCTCGAAACCGTTCGTGAGGAGTATCCCGACCTTCCGTTCGTTCTCTACACCGGCAGAGGATCCGAGGAGATCGCCAGCGAGGCGATCTCCGCCGGCGTGACGGAGTATCTCCAGAAGGGGAGCGGAACGAGTCAGTACACGGTTCTGGCGAACCGGATCACGAACGCCGTGGAGAAGTACCGGTCGACCCGCGCCCTCGAAACCAGTCGGGAACGACTCTCACTGTTTTTCGAACAATCACCGCTTGGGATCGTCGAGTGGACGGAGGAGTTCGAGGTGTCCCGCACAAACGAGGCGGCCAGGCGGATCCTCGGATACGACAAGGGCGAACTCGTCGGGTCGTCTTGGGAGGCGATCGTCACCGAGTCGGACCGGGAGAACGTCGCCGATGTCGTGGAGAAACTGTTGATTGCCGAAGGGGGATTCCACAGCATCAACGGGAACGTCAGGCGCGACGGCGAACGGATCGTCTGCGAGTGGCACAACCGTGTCGTCACCGACGACGCCGGCGACGTCGTCGTCGTCTTCTCACAGTTTCAGGACATCACCGAGCGAAAAACGCGTGAGAAGGAACTGGAGTGGACGAACGCCGTTCTCTCCACGCTGTTGGACACGCTGCCGATCGGTGTCCTCGCCGAGGACGGGAGCCGTGAGATTCTGGCGGCTAACGACCGTCTGTTCGAGTTGTTCGATCGGTCGGGGTCGCCGGAGGATATCGTCGGGGCCGACTTCAAACGAGTCGTCGAGGGTATCCGCGAGCAGTTCGCCGATTCCGCGGAGTTCGTCGGCCGTGTCGACGAAATCGTGGCCAACGACAGTTCCGTCCACAGTGAGGACGTACTCCTCGAAGACGGGCGGACGTTCGTCCGAACGCATGATCCGATCGAACTCCCCGACGGGAACGGGCACCTCTGGACCTACCGCGACGTTACCGAGCAGCGAGCGTACGAAGACCGGTTGGAGGCGCTCAACGAGACGGCACAGGAGTTGATTACCGCGGACTCGCGGGAGCGTGTCGCCGAAATCGGCGTGAACGCCGCACGGGATGTGTTGGGTCTCGACGGGAACGCGATACATTTTGCCACCGAGGACCGGTCGGCACTCGTGCCGGTCGCCGGGACCGAATCGGTGTATGACCTCATCGGCGAGCCACCGGAGTTCACCGAGGGCGACAGCATCGCGTGGCGTGTCTACGAATCGGGGGAAGCACTCGCGGTGGACGACACCCACGACGACCCGGACATCTACAATCCGGAGAGTCCGCTCCGGAGCGAACTACACCTCCCGCTCAACGAGTACGGGATCCTGATCGCCGGTTCCCCGACCCCGGATGCCTTCGATCAGGAGGATCTCGTGCTCGGACAGATCCTCGCTGGGGGTATCGTCAGTGCGTTGGAACAGATCGAGCAGATAGAACAGCGGCGGGCCCGCGAACAGGAACTGACGAAACAAAACGAGCGGCTCGAGGAGTTCGCTCGTATCGTGTCTCACGACCTGCGGAACCCGTTGACCGTCGCCGAA
Source organism: Haloplanus sp. (assembly GCF_028275055.1). Lineage (GTDB taxonomy): Archaea > Halobacteriota > Halobacteria > Halobacteriales > Haloferacaceae > Haloplanus. The sequence goes on along the minus strand of NZ_JAQCNJ010000054.1, from coordinate 3,763 downwards.
GGTCGTCTGGCGCTGGCACGGGAGACGCGTGACTGGGACCAACTCGCCGCAGTGGAGCGATCGCACGAGCGAATGAGTGCCCTGATCGACGATTTGCTCGCGCTCGCGAGCGAGGGGAGTCACGTGGGCGATATCGCTCCCGTCGACCTCGGCAGCGTCGTCGAGGACTGTTGGGAGAACGTATCCACGGAGGATACGGTACTCCACGTCGAGAGCGACCGGGAGATCCACGCGGATCGGAGCCGCTTACAACAACTTCTAGAGAATCTGATCCGAAACAGCGTGGAGCATGGCGCCGCGGACGGCCTGTCCCGGACCGACGACGGAGGCGACCTAACGGTGTCGGTCGGCGACTTGGCGGGGGGCTTCTACGTGGAGGACGACGGGCTCGGGATCCCCGCAGACGCATGCGACGACGTGTTCGAACCGGGATACTCGACGGGTGAACACGGAACGGGATTCGGATTGAACATCGTGAAACGGATCGTCGACGCCCACGGATGGGAGATCACGGTCCGTGAGAGTGCGGACGGCGGTGCTCGCTTCGAGATCACCGGCGTCGCGTTCGCGGCCGACTGAACGGCCGAGAAGCCCTATGTGTGACACAGCCTGCGGTCACGGTCACGGGGCGGTGTGTCCACGTCGTTGCTTGGGGTCCCGGACAGAGCCACGTTGTCTCGACACGGGTCACGCACATCCCGGACGCTCTCGCCCACTAGGGTCGAGGGACCGGCCCTATCGGTGAGAGTTCGGGGCGGCTCTCCCGTGGCGTGTGTATCGACCGTGTGTGGCGTCCCCGACGGCGGACCGGTGTCCGGTCGTGCGCTCCGCTCGGATTGTGTGCGACAGTTCGATACGTGGTGTGCCGAGTGTGGTCGGTGACACCGCCGGAGCCACTCCCCCGTGACCGGTCAGGTCGGGGTCACCGGAGGTCGAACCGAGAGACCGCGTTTCAACGCGGCTATCTCTCCGCCGACAGGGGACAGACGCGATGCCCTCCACGGACGAAATGAACGATCACAGAACGTACTCGACGTTACGAGTCGGTATCTCAGGTCGGAGCGCCCCCTCAGCGCACTCATCGCGGTGATCGTGTCGTCGGTGTTTCCCGGGACCGTTTCGTGACATCGGTGCTGCCGGCGGTCGGTGTCACGGCCGTCATACTCGTCACGGTCCGGGTGGCGGTGATTCGGGCGACCGGGACGTGCCGACTCCGAACCGACGACGACGTGGAGGCCGTTGTCGAGGAGTTCACCGGCCCGACACCGCCCGTTCTCGTGCCGGTGGTCGGGCATAGACCGTCGTGTGAATGATCGAACCGGTGTGTCGGCGGTGGTGGCCGTCCCCGACTCGGTCCCTCGATACACCGGTGGTCAGGCCGGATCGGGGATCGGGGGGTCGAACCGGGCGACGGCACCGGGAGTCCGAGGGGCCATCAGCTCAGCCGCTCGAAACGGTGACAGACGATGTCGGAGTCGTCGTCCCACTCGAAGTTCTCGTGGGCGCGCTCCAGAATCTGCTTGTAGTGGTCGAGGTCACGAGCCCCCTCCGCGCGGGCGTCGACGTCTGTCATATCGCCAAGCGTCCGCTCGTCGACATCGACCACCTCGAAGGTCGTTTCGTCGATTTCGAAGGTGTCGCCTTCGTCGGCGTACTGTTGCCCGCGATGAATCTGCGTGACCGCACCGTCAAGGGCCTGCTGGCGCATTCGGTCGTTCGGCAGAAGCGTTCCGGGGTCGAGTTGTGCCATATTCGGTTCCGGGGCTGGAGGGTAAAAACGGTTTGTGGCGGTCGGACCGAACGGTCGGGGATGACGCCCGTATCCACACGTCCCGTTGTCGCGGCGTGGGGCCAGGGTGGAGCGTCCCGGCGGGCGTCGGTCAGGCGTCGCGGCGCCAGTCGGGGGACTCCACCTCGGTCGCGCCGAGTCGTGTCTGTTCGTAGTGGTACGTGACCTCGCCACCGGTGTACGTCACCGTCGTGTCGATCTCGATGATCCGGCCACGCTCGCTGACGACCACACGCCCCGTCCCCGACGTGGCGGAGCCGTAGGTGCCGGAGACGGCGTTGTCGTAGACGCCAACCACGTCGTACACGAAGGCCGTCGTCCCGTCCCGGGTGACGATATCAGTCAGTTCGAGTTCGTACAACAGGAGTTGTGACTTGAGGACGCCGTTGTCTATCGACTGTGTCACGGGCACGAACGACGTGTTCGTTCGGTTGACGACCGTCTCTTCCCGGACGCTCCACTGCGAGAACGTCCCGTCGGAGAAGTACGCTTCGCGGCGCTCTGACGAACCGTTGATGCTGGCGTGGAGGCGTTTCTCGCCCGTGTCGAGGCGCATCTCCAAACTGGTGTTGGTCGCCCGGTCCGCCTCCGCCGAACGCACCCCTGACCGGTATGTCACCGTCGTCGAGGGGCCCGAGAGCACTGCGCTGTAGTGGCCACGGAATGCGGTGGTCGTGTTCGTGACGCCGTTCTCCGACCACCCGACCGGCGACACCGCGCCGTCGGCGAGTCGGTCGGTCGACCGTGGCGTGTCCGTTGGCGTGGACGTGGATGTGGATGTCACCGTCGGTGTCGACGTGTCGTCTCCACCCGGAATGAGTCCACCGCACCCCGCGAGAACGACGACGAGTGTGACCGCCGTTACGGCCGCCCTGTGCCGAGACATACTCAATTGGTGGATCCGGTCCGCTTATTAGCGTCACGCTTCCGGAGTGGCCGTCCCGTGGTCGAACAGCGACGGATGGGCGGAGTGCGGGGACGCGGTACCGGGCCCGAGTCTCGCCACAGACGGCGTCGGCTACACCGTTGCGTTCGTGCGGGGGACGGTTTCGCGGGCCGCTTCAACGGTCATCGTCACCGAGGCGGGACGCACGTCAAGGCTTGGGTCGGGGACGGGGACAAGGACCGTTACGGGCATTGCCGTCCGCGTCACGGCCGGTCAGCGTTCCGTTTGTCGTCGCCGGCGCGGCCTAAACGCGGCCTTCGAGGTCGACGAGAGCCGTTTCGTCGTCGACATCGACCCGGACGCGGTGTCGGCGGCTCACTGACCGGGGACGCTTCGCTCGGCGACGGCCGAGCCACCGCCAGCCTAGCTCCCGTAGTTCGCGACGCTGTTCGTGGTCAAGTCCGGATCGCGTGGTGTCGGTCATGAGTGTCGTCGGGGTTCCGTCCGGCGGTCGGATCTGTCGGACACATAAATCTCGTGCTGACACCGAGTTCAACCTGTGGGTAGGTGTCACACGGCTGTCGGTCCGGTGAAATCACTCGCGGCACGATTCCTCGCGGACGCGTCGAGTCATACGGAGCCCGCGGCTCATCACGGACGGTCTCGGCGGGGCGAGACCGTATTACCGCGACCACGAGACGGTCGGGGCGACAGACCGATCGAAAGGGGCGTCACTCCTCGTCGACGATATCGGACGTCTCGGCGTAGAGGGTCCCGCGCCCGACGTACGTCTCGGCGGTGTCTCCACCCACCGCCCCGTCGATGTTTCTGGCAACCTCTGCCGGTGTCCCGACGGCGAGGGTTTCTGGCGGAATCGTCGTGTCCTCGGTGACGACGCTTCCGGCGGCAACGACCGCAGCCTCGCCGACCGTGGCCCCGTCGAGAACGACCGATCCCATGCCGATCAACCCGTCTGCCTCGACCGTCGCGGCGTGGACGACGGCGGTGTGGCCAACGGTGGCGCGGCGGCCGACGACGGTGTCCTCGTGACAGACGGCGTTGTCTTGGACGTTCGCTTTCTCGCGGAT
>NZ_JAQCNJ010000042.1 GCF_028275055.1 Haloplanus sp. | reverse complement strand
CGCCACTCGATGTTGGCCTTCTCGTCCTGCCAGTCCCACGGTTCCACGAGGACGACGTCGCCCTCGTTGATCCAGGTCCGGTACTTCATCCGACCGGGGATCCGGCCCATCCGGTTTTTGCCGTCCGCACACCGGACGCGGACGTGGTTGCCGCCGTTGTGCTCGGTTACGACGGCGAACAGCTCCTTGTCGTCGGGCATTCGGAGGTTCCGACGCCCTGATTCTTCACTCATACCTTGATTACGGCAGGCGTCCTGATAAATGAACGGTTACGGGGTCCGCGGCGTGTCGATCCCGAACGCCGACTACAGCTCCTCGTAGGGCTGGACGACGACGAATCCGTCGGAGCCGCCGAACTCCATCTGGTACCGCTCGCCCGACTCCTGGCCGACCATATCCGAAAGGCTGCGGTTCACCTCGACGTTCGGGGCCGTGCCGCTCCACGCCACGGTCGCGGCGGGGTCCGTCGAAACCGGCGGTTCCACCACGATCGGGTCGCCGTGGGTCGTGATCGCGACGGAGCCGGGACCCTGGAGGTAGACGTTCGTGAACCCCCCGGCGAAGGAACCGGCGAGGCTGTCGATCGTACTGATCTCGTAGTCGACTTCCGACTCGAACGCCAGAACGTCCTCGCCGTTGACTGTGATGGCGTCGCCGTCATTGAGTGTGAGCACCTGGACCTTCTTGCCGTGGTCGGCGAGGTAGACGGTCCCGGACCCCTCGACGGCCATCACGGGCGTGCCTTCGTTCGTCGCGGCCTCCTTGAGGAACCCCGTGATGCCGCCTTCGGCGCTCGCTTGCCCGGTGAACGACAGGTCGCCGGTGTAGGCGACCATCGAGCCGGCTTTCGCCATCAGTGTGCCGTCGACGGTCGCGTCGAGCGCGTAGCTGTTTTCGAGCCGAAACGTCTCGTTGTCGGGGACAGAGGCGGATTCGAACTGTTCGGTGTTCATTGATGCACCGAGCCGAACGGAGGGCGGCCCGGTCGGTACCACCACGTTACCGATAAAGAATCTGGCGGGATGGGTCGGCCGTGGCGGGTCCTCGTGCGGGTTGGTGTAATGATCGGCCTCGTACCGCGGACGGCACGCACTCACGCGACCGACGCGATTCGCTCGAACGTCGCCGCGGCGTCCAGTACCGTCGCATCCGCGGAGTGTCTGCCGACGACCTGCAAGCCGATCGGCAGGCCGTCGGACTCGCCGCAAGGGACACTCACGCTGGGGTGGCCGGTCAGATTGGTTGGATGAGTGTCCCAGTTGACCGGCGGCGTCGTCCCCCGCTCGAACCCGTCGATCTCGAGTGCCGTCATCGGTGTCGTGGGTGTAGCGAGAACGTCGACATCGGCGAGCGCGGCATCGAACTCCCGGTCGAGCCGCCCCCGGAGGTTCTGTCCCCGAACGTAGTGGTACCCGTCGTGCGTCTGCAGCAGATGCGTCCCCAACAGGAGCATCTCCTTGACGTTCGTTCCGAGATCGCGGCTCGACGACCCACGGAGCCTCGCGATCGCGGCGGCGAGGCTCGGTTCGACCGACTCCCCGCGCCAGATGCCTGCACCGTTCGTCGCGAACATCGTCGCGAACTCGATCGGGGCGATCCCCCACCACGCCGTCCGGGAGTAGTCGAGCGTGGGAATCTCAACGGGGCTGACCTCGGCGCCGGCGTCACGGAGTTCGTCAACGGCGTCGCGGACGCTGCGTTCGACATCGTCGGAGACGTATCGCTCGAAGAACCGGGGTTCGATGCCGATACGCAGCGTCTCGGGATCGGTGCCGAGGTCGTCGGTGAACGAGGATCGGTCCCCGTCGGGCCCGGTGTCCGCGACGGCGTCGAGGCCGCGCGCAGCGGTTTCGACGTCACGAGCGAGCGTTCCGACGTGGTCCATCGAGTACGACAGCTCCGCGACGCCGTAGGTGGGCACGAGCCCGAACGACGGCTTGACACCGACGATACCGCAGTAACTCGCGGGCATCCGAACGCTGCCGCCGGTGTCGGTCCCGAGCGCCAGGTCGACCTCGCCCGCGGCGACGGCGGCGGCACTCCC
>NZ_JAQCNJ010000037.1 GCF_028275055.1 Haloplanus sp. | reverse complement strand
CCGGTTCGCCTGCTCAACGTCGACTCGCTCACCGCACACTTCCGCGCCGAGTACGTCGGCCGCGGTGAACTCGCCGACCGCCAGCAGAAACTCAACAAACACCTCCACGATCTGATGCGTATCGGTGACCTCTACAACGCCGCCGTTCTCGTGACGAATCAGGTCGCGTCGAATCCCGACTCCTACTTCGGCGACCCGACACAGCCCATCGGCGGCAACATCCTCGGCCACACCTCGACGTTCCGGATCTACCTCCGCAAGTCGAAAGGCGACAAGCGGATCGTCCGACTCGTCGATGCGCCGAACCTCGCAGACGGCGAGGCTGTGATGCGCGTACAGGACGCCGGACTGGTTCCCGAGTAATGACTCCCCGGTCGTCTCTTCGACGTTCAACTCGCCCTCGGACCACCGTCCATCGATGGGTCCACACCACCGACCCACAGCCGACACCGGGTGCGACCCCGACTCACGTCGGAGTCGATCACACCGTGCATTAACTGACCACTGAGCAGCACCGGTCTGAGGCGTTCGTTCTCGTACTGAATCGGCTTTTCCCACCGGGGTCCACCACGGTGCTGTCACCCCCTAACGCCGACTACGGAGCCGCCCCGGACGGTCGAGAGTGGCCGCTTCGGCTACGGGCGGCGACCGTACACGCGGACGTGCCGGAGTGTCATCCCACCCCTTCGGCTATCGTCTCGAGTCGCCGGGTCAGCCGGTCAACCAGTCCCAAGAGGTCGGCACGGCTGGGGTCGGCGGCAGAGCCGTCGTATTCGCCCACGCTGTCCGCGATCGGCCCACGGACTCGTTCTCCGAGTGCCGTCGCCGCCGCCCCGTATCGGTTCATATCCATAGCCGCAGCGACGTCGTTGAGGTCCGTCCTCAGACGTTCCCGTGTTTCCTCGCCGCCACGTAATCCTTCCGCGGGCACACGACCGACGGCGTCCCGCACCGGCCCCGTGATCGCGTTCAAACTGGTCGTAGCACCGGCCCGCTCAGCGACGAGTGAGACTCCCGACTCCCGGAACGGCAGCGAGATGCCAACATAGCTGTGGGGGCGGTCGCCGTGAGAACCGTGGAGCCGGTCGGGGACGGTCGCCGTCACGAGTTGCTGGTTTCTCGGTCCCAAGAGGCTCACCTCAACCGACTGTGTGTCGTCGGTTCGCTCGGTTTCAAACGCTCCACCGCCAGCGTCTCGGGGGATGGTGTCGCGGACGACGACGGTGTCGAATTGGAGGTCACCATCGACGGCGAGTGCGAGAGCCTCGATCACCGGCTGTACCTCTCCTCCCGTGTCGTCCACCTGTGGCGACAGATCGGCCGCTCCCGCGCCGGCCCCGGTGTTGATATTGGGGTTCGAGCCGCCGCTATACCCGACACTGAACCCGCCGTTCGCGAGGTACCGGTGGACCTTGCTGTCGGCCCACTTGTCGCCCCCGGCGTAGCTCATGTAACTGGGGTAGCGCTTCGGTGCGAGGGCTCCGCGCGAGACCTGGGGCGGATCGACGCTGAAACTGCCGTCCGGCACGCCGGGGTTGGTAATCAGCGTGAACCTGTCGGTCAGGTCGTAGCCCACCGACCGTAGGCTCGCGTTCGCGTGCAGGTCGTCGCTCCCTCCCCGTCTGAATGCCCCCGAGTACAGCGGTAGTGCGAACCGATGACCGATCTCCTGTGCAGTCGTGGTTGCGTGCGAGATGTCGTCCCCTCTCGGCAGGGCTTCAAGACTCCCCACCGCGAACTTGAACCCCCAGTGGTACCCCGAAGCACCCATCGAGTGGGCGGCGAAGTAGTTTGCTCTGTTCGACCCGCCGGTCCCTTTCGGGAGAATCATCACCCGGATGTCGAAGGCACCACCCGTGTCGGCGTCAATGAGGTCGATGGCGTTTTGACGGCTGCTACCCCCCGTGGTCAGTATCTCCCCATCGCTCCGCGGGAAATTCGGTCGCGTCCGGATCTTGTTCAACGTCTGTCTGGCCTGCCATGCGTCCTTTCCGGCACCGTTGTCCCAGAGGTTGGTCCAGTTCTCGGAAATAACACCGACGACCGGGTCCTCTTTCGGGTGTTTGTACCCCACGATGTCGCCGGGGAACACTCGCCTGAGATACTCGAACGAACTCCGCACCGACCGGTCGTAGTTCGCCGCCTCGCCGTTCGCGTCGCCCCAGTCGATGTCGGTGGTGTAGTTTTTGTTCTTTTGCCGTGCCTCCCTTCTGGTGAACCGCGGGGAGTGTGTCGCCCCGGGATCCTCAACGTGGATGAATCCGACCCGGAGTGGTGTCGACAGACTGGTGGTGTTCGACACCGGTTTGTTCACGCTGTCCATCGTGTCGAACCCACCCAGTCCGTTGGGGTTAGTGACGCGGACCGTAACCGATGTCGGATCGACCGAAAATATCGGTGGATCGGTGTCCGAGTCCGCCGTCCGGGCCATCTGGTGGAACTTCGCGGCCGTGCTGTCACCGGTAACGATATCGATGAGGTCACTGCGGCGAATCCAGAAGGTGAGCCGTCTCTGGGATGGGCTCCCGGTCCGACCGACGAGGATCCACACCTTGACCCCCTTTTTATCGAGGTCTTGGAGGTTACTCCCCGTGAGGTCAAACAGGACGGCGGTGGGCTGGTCTGCGACGATCGGCGGGTCGGACAGGGCGTTACCGCTTCCCGACAGACTGGACTGTTCGACCTTCTGGACCAACCGAACGTTCGAGACGGTCACGTCGGGCAGCGACTCGAAATAGTTCGAGTCGTCGGTACCGTCCGATCCTCCGGGGGCCGCCCGATTACGGATCCGCCGTGCGAGTTCGAGGACCTCGGCAATCTGTTCGGAGACCGCCAGCCGTTGTTCGGGGAGTTCCGGAGCGTCCCCTTCTGGGTCCTGCGGTCGCTGTGGGGTGAGACAAGCCGAGCCAACACCGGCATCCTGCGGAACGCGACGGCGGTTGACGGCACCGAAGATGACCGTATCCCCCTCGGCCTGCACACGGCTGCTGTACACGGCGACGCCGGTCCGTCCGTCTCCACCGAGAACGCCGGTATGTATCTGAAATTCGGCGTCCCGTCCGAGCATCCGTCCACGCTCCTCGTTCAGTCGCTCGGGGCCACACTCCCAGTCTGTGTCTAAACTCAACGCCTCCCGAAACTGCCCCCCACTTTCTCCGGTGAGCAACTCCGTCACCGGCGTCTGAGAGAGTGGATTGATCTGTTGTCCCCCAATGTTCGGTTCCGGTGTCGAAATGACCGCGGCGGACCACGAGTCGTCGGCCGGGACCGCCCAGGACACGACATCCGGGGTGCCCGCGTCAAAGCCGTAGGCAGCAACGTGACTGGTGAGGGTCACGTTTGCGTCGATGCCGGCTGCTTCGCCGGACACCGTGGTTTCGACCGTCTCCTGACTAACCTCCCGAAATCCGAAGGCCTGCCGTCCCTCCGGGTCAAGTCCATACGGTGTCGCCGAAAACTCCGTTTCGTCCTGATTGAGTAAACTACACCCCGATAGCATCGTCACGCCGGCTGTTGCGCCGGCAAACTGCAGAAACCGTCGTCTTGGCGTCGGTTCGTTCCGCTCGTTACTGTCTGGCATGCTCTGTGTGTCCGCCGAGAGCTCGGATGTCGGTGTGTGCATCGTCAGCGTGCGTGCTGACGCCGGTGTTAGCCCGTGTGTCGTTGGGGGAGGCGGACCCCCCGGTTATTTCCATCGTGGCGGCGTTGACCGATGCTCCCCCAACGTCCTCGACCGTGTGACTGCATCGAGCGACCCGAGACGTCCCGATGTGGACGTTAGTTTTCCTCACACTATCACCTCTCGTTTTCGGGATCATCGCGATCCTACGTGACAAAATAAAATGTAAAATAAAAAATTTAATGCCACCAACTGTCTCTCGATAGCGTCCCGACCGGTGTCGGCGAGTGTGTCATATCCGAGCGGTTCAAACCGACCCGTTCAGGTTACGTATCACTCCGTCGGGGTCTCGCTCACCGACTGTGAGGTGTTATTTTCCTCAACGGTGAGAACACGTTCCGCCCCGAACGTATCGATGACGTGGTGGGGTCCCGACGACGAAACCATTCAGGCGACAATAGATGACCGCGGCATCGAGAGCACCGTTTTCGGCCACACCTCGGTGTGTCGATTCCTTCCGCAGGTGAAAACCGAAATGAACGTCCGATTTGCCGGCATCCTGATCCTCGCCAGAGGCCGTAATGCGCGTACAAGACGCCGGACTAGTCCCCGAGTTCTCGTATCTAGCCGACGGTCACACCGCCGGTCACCGCCGACACTCGGTTTCAGTCTTCGGTGGTCGTTTCTTCGATCTCTACCTCGCCCTCGTGGATCTTCGCGCCGTCTTGGACGACCTTCTCCGCGAGAACGGCACACTTGATCCGCATGGGGCTGATGTCGACGCCCAGCATCTCCACCACGTCGTCCCGGTCCATCTCGTTGAGTTCGCCAAGCGTGGTGCCGGGGAGCCGTTCGGTGAGCATGCTCGCGCTCGCCTGACTGATCGCACAGCCGTCGCCGGAGAAACTGGCGTACTCGATGGTTTCGCCGTCGCTATCGAGGCGTACGTCGATCTTGATCGTGTCGCCACACGACGGGTTCTCGCCGACGTGAGAGAACGTCGGATCATCGAGTTCCCCGTGATTCCGGGGGTTCTTGTAGTGATCGAGAATCTGCTGTCGGTACATGTCCGAGCCCATACCCATAGTTGTTCCAAGATATGGTACTGCCGAGTAAAAGGATTCCGGGCCGGCTCAGGCCGGCACGGCCCCACCGTCGGCCTCGTAGGCATCGAGCAGTTCCTTGTAGCGGTTTCGGATCGTCACTTCGGAGATGTCCGCTACCTCGCCGACCTGCTTCTGTGTGACCTCCTCGTTTGTGAGCAGCGGTGCGGCGTAAACGGCCGCGGCGGCGAGACCGACCGGGTTTCTGCCGCTGTGGACGCCTTTGTTTTTGGCCGCTTGGAGCAGCTCGCGGGCCAGTCGCTCGGCCTCGCCCGACACGTCGAGTTCGGATGCAAAACGGGTGACGTAGCTCACCGGATCCGCCGGCGCAACCTCGAGGTTGAGTTCCCGAACGACATACCGGTAGGCTCGTTTGAACTCATCCTCGTCGACACGGCTGACCCGCGCCACCTCGTCGATGGTCCGGGGGACACCTACCTGCCGGGCGGCGGCGTAGAGCGAACTCGTGGCGATGCCTTCAATGGAACGACCGGGGAGAAGGTCGTCTTCGAGGGCGCGGCGGTAGATCACCGAGGCGGTTTCGCGGACGTTCTCGGGGAGGCCAAGCGCCGAGGCCATGCGGTCGATCTCGCCGAGGGCCTGTCGAAGGTTGCGTTCCTGATGATTTTGGGTCTGGAACCGGCGGTTCCAGGTGCGCAGGCGCTGCATCTTCTCGCGTTGTCGCGATGAGAGGGAGTTTCCGTAGGCGTCCTTGTCCTGCCAGTCGATGGTCGTCGACAGCCCCTTGTCGTGCATCATCTTCGTCGTCGGCGACCCGACCCGCGCTTTCTCGTCCCGTTCGGCCGCATCGAAGGCCCGCCACTCGGGCCCCCGGTCGACCTCGTTCTCCTCGACGATGAGGCCACAGTCCTGACACGCCGTCTCGCCGTGTTCCTCGTCGGCGACGAGCGACCCGCCACACTCGGGGCAGCCATGTTCGTGTTCGCGTTCGTGTTCGTGGTCGGTTGGTTCCGTCCGTGCCGTTGCCGTTGTTTCTTTTCGCTCCGTCTCGTCGGACGTCCAAATGCGTGTTTCCGTCATAATAAACGTGGGCGTCACGACCGCACGGGCCGGTCCCGAACGGTGTGTTCTTCCTTGACTATCAGTTAGTTCTACGGCAATATAAATCCCTGGTTGAATCTGCCGACTATATATAAACTATTCGGCTACTCGATCACTGCCGCTGACACACTCTCAGCGAGAGCAAACTCAAGATACATAATAGTTTGTCCGGCGTCTCGGTCATGTGGTCGTTTCACACGACCGCCCGACATTCTTGTGAACGTAACGCATACTGTTCGTATGAAAGTCGAAACCAACCCGGAGTCGAAAGGAACCGTTGTGACCGCCGAGCGACTCTGTGCCGAAGGAAACGAACAGGCCTGTCAGATGCTTCGTCGCCTGTGTGAGCAGGGCGAAGACGACGCGTGCCGATCCGTCTGAACGGTTACTCGCTTTGGATCCGTGGCGCGAGCATGAAGGTTACGTTCCCGAGCCCCTCGGCGAAGTCATAATGAAGCTTCACAGGGAACTCCTCGCCGAGTTCGACCGTCACCTCGGCGTCGCCGGGAATCGCCTTGTCCATATCTTTCAGATAGTCGAGTGAGAACAACGAACTGGCCGGACCGGCGTTGAGGTCGATGAGGTCGTCGGCTCCCATCTCGAAGTCCACGTCGTCGGTGTCACCCTCCGCCTCGATGTGGAACGTCGCATCGCCCTCGTCGACACGGAGGTTGATGTGGTCTGACACCATGTCCGCCGCCGTGATCCCGCGGTCGAGTTGGTTTCCCTCGACGACGATGCGTGCCGGCAGGTCGAGGTCAGGAATGTCCGGCTCCTGTCGGATGGAGTCGGGGTCGATCAACGCGAGCGTGTAGGACAGCCCGTCGATCCGGATGTGAAGCTTGCGGGTCTCCTCGTCGAGTTCGAGGTGCACCAGGTCGCCGGCGTTTCCCATCCCCGCGATGTCCTCGAGACGAGCGAGGTTGACACCGATAACGCCCCCGTCGGCCTCGTAGGACTCGAACGCCGCCGCCTCCAGCGAGAGGTCGACCATCCCCACGTTCGCCGGGTCGACCGCGCGGATCGCCAGGCCGTCCTCGTTGAGTCGCATCTTGCACTCGTCGACTAGCACGCTCACGGAGTCGAGGGCGTCCCGGAGCGTTGAGGCGCTCACGATGGCGTTGAACATGTACCCAGTGGTACGCCCCTAGTGTTAAAAATACCCGCTGTTCGTTCGCGAGCGGGCGCGCACGATGCGGTGTCGTCTCCGCCGACGCCGGACGGCGTACGACCATCGAACCCGTGGCGCACTCGACACCGCGGACCGGGCCGCTCGTCGCCGACGCCCTGTTGTTGGCTGACCGAACCGTCGACCGACCGACTCGCGGTCGCCCGGCACATTCCTCCGACAGGGTCGTGACGACCGCCGCCACCGACGCCGGTTGAGGCGTCGCCCCCGCGATGGGAGACCGAGGTCGCGCTACCATCCAGCACGGCCCGTCCCGGGCCGACCCGACAGTCTCGGTTCCCCGTTGTCGTCGTCACCATCCGATGTCCCTTTCAGCGTCGACGGCGTTTCTCAGCGTATGACCGCAGACTCGCCACCACTCCCCGAGCGGGACGACCCACGAGCGTCGGTGAGACGACCATGACCGAACGGGACGAGTACTACAACCGCGCGAAACAGGAGGGGTACCGCGCCCGGTCTGCGTACAAACTGAAGCAACTCGACGGCGAAGCCGACCTGTTCGACCGGGGCGATTCGGTGGTCGACCTCGGCGCGGCACCGGGTGGGTGGCTTCAGGTCGCCGCCGAGGCGGTCGGCCCACAGGGTACCGTCGTCGGTGTCGACCTCCAGCGCATCGAGGCTCTCGACCACGGCGGCGTCGAGACGATCCGTGGCGACCTGACCGATCAGGAGACGATCGACCGCCTCCGCGACGCGGCCGGCGATGCGGTCGATGTCGTTCTCTCGGATATGGCGCCGAACATGACCGGCGAGTACTCCGTCGACCACGCGCGGTCGGTTTATCTCGCTCGACAGGCATACCACGCCGCGCTCGACCTGTTGGCTCCGGGTGGCGACCTCGTGACAAAGGTGTTTGAGGGGCCGGACCTCGCGGCTCTTCGCGAGGAGATGGAGGAGGACTTCGAGTACGTGCGGGCGGTCCACCCGGAGGCCTCCCGGGACGCGTCGTCGGAACTCTACCTCGTCGCAAAGGGGCATCTCACCGCACCCGTGACCGCAGGCGACGAGCGTACGGTCGACATCGTCGACGAGGGCCGCGAGGGCGACGGCATCGCCCGCATCGACGGCTTTACGATCTTTGTCCCCGACACGACGGTCGGCGAGGAGGTCGCGGTCCGGATCGACGAGGTGAAACCCCGTTTTGCCTTCGCCGAGCGGCGAGATTAGAACTCGTCGACCATCGGCTTCTCGGGGTTGCTTTCTCTGTCGCCGGCTTTCGCCGCGGCGTCGGCTTTCGCCGCGGCGTCGGCCCGCGACCGCACGATGCCGACCACCGCGTACACGAAGGGTGTATCCACAACGGCGATCAGGAGTTTGAGAAGGTACTGGCCGAGCATCAACGCGACGACGACGTTCCACGGCGTGGCGTTCCCGACCCCCGCGTACGTCGGCAGGAGATAAAAGGCGACACCGACGAAAATGACGGTGTCGATGGCCTGACTCGTCGCCGTCGAGACGATGTTCCGGAGCCAGAGAAAGTTGCCGTCGGTTACCGCTCGAAGACGGTGGAAGACCGCCACATCCCAGTTTTGACTGACCAGATACGCGAGCAGGCTCCCTGCGACGATGTTCGTCGCCGGCGCGAGAACGCCCTCGAACTGCGCGGCGAACTCCGCGTTCTGCCCCGGCGCGAGAATGGTCGACCACACCAGCGCGAGCAGCACGAAGTTCATCGTGAAGCCGACGTTCACCAGTATCCGCGCCGCCCGCCGGCCGTACAGTTCGCCGTAACAGTCCGACGCAAAAAAGGTGAGCGCGTAGGCGAGCGCCGCCCCCGGAAGAAGCACCGTCCCGCCGACCCGCGGCACCTCTGTCGGGAGCGGAATCGCGAGCACCTTCGCCGCGGTCAACTGTGCGGCGACAAGCGCCGTGACGAACAACGCCAAAATCGCCACCCGGCCGACCGGCCAGTCGTTGCCGGCGCTCATTCCTCCGACTCCAGTCGCCCGTGGCGGGCGTCGATGTCATCCAACAGGTCAAGCGTCTTCCGGATCGACGCCCGGACCGCGTCGCTCCGGTTGACGAACTTGCCGTTCTCCCCGACGTGGTCGTCTAAATCCGCGAGCAGTTCGTCGGGAACTTCGACGCTGATCTTGGTCACGCTGGGTCCCTCCGTCCGCGTTCGGCACGTTCGAATATTCGCATGGAACTCTCTGAGTCATATTTTCGGGTCGGAGTGTTAAACGCGACGGCCTCACTCGGCGGTCCGACACACATCCGGTCGGTCGAGGGCGCCGCGGAGGGGAGACGCCGACCTGCCGCCGCCCGGTCGTGTCTCCCCAACTGTCTTTCCCGCCGCCGGACGTAGCGCAACCACGAGATGACCGACGCACCCATCGACGCAATCACCGCACGGGAAATCCTCGACAACCGACTGGAGCCGACCCTTCGGGTCACCGTCGAGACACCCGCCGGAACCGGGCGAGCGGACGTTCCCCGTGGCCGTTCTCGGGGCGCATACGAGGCCTACGACCGCCGCGACGGCGACGACCGCTACCGCGGCCTCGGCGTCCGTGACGCCGTTTCGGCCGTCGAGGACCGGATCGCGCCCGAACTGCGCGGCCGCGACGTGACCGACCAGCGGGATGTCGACGCCGCCCTCGTTGCCCTCGACGGCACGGACACCAAGGAGAACCTGGGTGGTAACGCCGTCGTCGGCGTCTCGCTGGCCGTTCTTCGTGCGGGCGCGGCCGCGACCGGCCTGCCTTTGTATCGCTACGTCGGCGGAGCCGACGCCCACGTCATTCCGCTTCCGTTTTTCGACCTGATCGAGGGCGGCGAACTCGCCGGTGGCGACCGCCCGTTTCAGGAACATCAGGTCGTCCCCGTCGGCGCCGACTCCGTCGCCGAGGCCGTCCGGTGGACCGCGGAGGTGTACTACGAACTCGGCGACATCCTCCGTTCGGAGTACGGTGCGGCGTCGTGTAACGTCGGCGACGAGGGCGGCTACACCCCACTCGGCGTCGACGACCCTCGCGAGGCGTTCGAACTTGAATGCCGCGCGATCGAAGCCTGTGGCTACGACGGCGAGTTCGCCCTCGCGGCCGACGTAGCGGCCTCGCACTTCTACGACCCCGAGACGGAGACCTACGACCTGTGTGGCGAGGCGATGACGCGGGCCGACCTCGTCGCATTCTACGAGAATCTCGTCGACACCTACCCCATCGTCTCGTTGGAGGACCCGCTCGATCAGGCGGATTTCGCCGGCGTCGCCGACCTGACCGACCGTCTCGACGTCCAGATCGTCGGCGACGACCTGTTCGCTACAACACCCGATCGCCTCCGGACGGGGATCGACCACGGCGCGGGAACCGCCCTTCTCTGGAAGATAAATCAGGTCGGGACCGTCACCGAGGCGACCGAGGCGGCGCGTCTCGCCACCCGAAACGGCTACGCAGTGCAGGTATCCGAGCGCTCGGGGCAGACGCCCGACACGTGGCTCGCGGACCTCGCGGTTGGCCTCGGCGCCGGCCAGATCAAAACCGGCGTCACCCGGGGCGAGCGAACCGAACAGTACAACCGCCTGCTCGAGATCGAGGCCGACCTCGACGGCGTGGCGACGTTCGGCCCTCCGGGCGACGCACTCGACCGATGACGACCGTCCGCAACCGCGACACCCTGACCGACCACGGCAACCGCCAGGCCCGTGAGGCGCTTCTCGACGCCGCGGCGGCGGCACTCGACGCCGTCCATCCGCGACGGACCGTCCCCGCGGCCGTGGAACGTGACGACGCTCGCCTCCGCGTCGGCGACCGCACCTACGACCTCAACGCCGTTGAGGACGTGTACGTGATCGGTGGAGGCAAAGGCTCGGCTGCGGTGGCGGCCGAACTCGACACCCTTCTCGGCGACCGGATCGACGACGGTGTGGTGGCCGAGAAGGCAACTTGGAGTGATCGGTCACGGTCGACCGGCGCGGTTGCTGTCGTCGCGGCCGGCCACCCGCTCCCGGACAAGACCAGCAACGCGGTCGGCCGGCGAGCGCTGACCCTCGCTGACGCCGCCGGGCCGAACGACCTCGTTCTCGCGCCGATCACCGGCGGGGCGTCGGCGACCCTCGTCGCCCCCGCCGACGGCCTCTCATCCGCCGACCTCGCCGAGACGACGGACACCCTGCTCTCCGCCGGCCTCCGGATCGAGGAGATAAACGCCGTCCGGAAACACTGCTCGGCGAGCAAGGGGGGTCGCCTCGCCGAGCGTATTGCCCCCGCGGCGACGGCTACGCTCGTCGTCGTCGACGAGGTTGCGGGCGAGCCGTGGGGACCGACCGTCGGCGACCGGACGACCTACGCCGACGCTCTCGACGTGTTGACACGACACGGTCTCATCGACGTCGTCCCCCCGACCGTGGTCGACCACCTCCGGCGCGGCCGCGACGGCGGCGAACCCGAGACGCCGACGCCGGCTGATCTCGCCACCACCGACACGCACGCCGTCGTTCTCGCGGGGCCGGCCGACGCGCCGGAGGCCGCCCGCGACCACGCCGCAGAGTCCGGATACACCCCGTTGATCCTCTCGACCACCGTCGAAGGTGAGAGCGGGGCGGTTGCGACCTGTCTCACCGCCGTCGCCGACGAGGTGGCGACCCACGGCCGACCGGCTACCCCCCCTTGTATGCTGATCTCGGGCGGTGAGACGACCGTCACCGTTGGCGACGGCGACGGCGATGGCGGGCCGAACCAGGAGTTCGCCCTCGCTGCCGCCGTGGAACTTGCAGACACCGACAACGACCACGGGGCCGACCGACCGGCGATCACGACGCTTGCACTCGGGACCGACGGCACGGACGGCCCGACCGACGTCGCCGGCGGTCTCGTCGACGCCACGACGGTCACGCGACTGTCCGAGGCAGGGTTCGACGCCCGGGACCACCTCCACCGTCACGACACCACGCCGGCGCTCCGGACGGTTGACGACGCGGTGCTCACGGGGCCGACGGGAACGAACGTGATGGATCTTCGCCTGACGCTCGTCGCGTAAGCCCTACGACTCCGGGACCACGTCCCGTTCCGGGGCGAGGTTACGGCGACCGCCGAGTGTCACCACGAACAGAACGCCGAGGCCGACACCGTAAGCGACCATCAGCGGAATCGTCACGAGAAACATCGTCGTCACGTCGGCCGGCGTCGCGACGGCGGCGAACGCCATGACGCCGACGACCACCTCGCGCCACCGCCCCCGCATGGCCCGGTAGGAGACGCCGGCAGCGTTGAGCAGGAGCATCAGAACGGGCACGTCCGCAAGCAGGCCGATCCCGGCGGTGGTGAAAAAGATGAGCCAGAAGAAGTTGGTGATGCGGTAGGCGATGATCATGTTCGCCCGAACGCCGTCGCCGGCGAGATAGGAGATGACCGTCGGCGCGACGGTGGTGTAGCCGAGAGCAAAGCCGCCGAGAAGGCCAACGACGAGCGCCGCGGCCCAGCCGAAGATGACGTTACGGTTCCCACGGACGAACCCACGCTCGCGGAGCGCCGGCCACGCGTAGTACATGACGACCGGAAAGGTAACGAGAGCGGCGATCAGCGCCGAGAACTTCACCTCGAAGATCAGCGCCTCCATCGGGTGGAGCGCGACGACGCTGATATCCTCCGGCGTCACCTGACTCGGCAACTGCGAAAGGAACTGCTCGAACACGCGGCCGATGCCGCCGGTGTAGAGCCACCCGAACGTCGACGCGAGAACGATGCTGAAGACGGCGGCAATGCGGAACGCCCGCGAGGTGAGACTGTCGAGGATAAATGTCACGTCGCTGTAGTAGCCGCCGATGTCGTCGTCGGTCTCGCCCTCGGTGAATTCATCGAGAAAGGTGCCGCCGGCACGGCTCGCCCGGTCGCCGAGTTCGTCCGCCGTCGACCCGGTGCCGTCGCCGGTGTCGCCGCCGTCACCGCTGTCGGCGTCCTCCGCCTCGTCGAATCGGTCGAGAATGGCGCGCGCTCGCTTCTCGTTGCCCGCCTCCATCGCCTCGCCCGCCATCGCCACAGCCTCGTTCTCGCTCAACGTAGCGAAGGCTTCCGGGGGGGCAGCCCGAAGTCCGTCGGCGTCGAGTTCCGAGAGGTCGATATCGCTCGGGTCGCCGACGGTCGCCGGATCGACCGCCGCCTCCAGCTCGGCGTAGACGTAGTACATGAACGCGACGGCGGTCCCCACGAGGATACCGGCTGTCGTCCACAGCGCCAGTCCGGCGCTCCGCGAGACGGGGAGCGCCGTTCCCGGTCCGCCGAGGCGTTGTGAACTTCCCGCCAACGCGAGCGCATCGTTCGCGGCCGGGAGCCCGCCACGGGTCAGAAAGGCGTACACCAACAGGCCGCCCACGACCCCGACCCCGAGAATGACGTTCCAGTGGCGGCCGGCGGCCGTCCCGATATCGAGCCGTTCGCTCCCGCGCTTGGCCGTTACGACAACCTTCGTGAGATAGAGGCTGAACCCGTAGAGAACGATCATCGGCACCGCCCACATAATCTGGGTGAACGGATCCGGCGGCGTGAACAACGCCCCGGCGGCGACCATCCCGGCGACGGCGTAACGCCAGCGGTCGCGGAACGTCTCGTACGGGACGATCTCGGCGTACGACAGCCCGCTCATCGCCAACGGGAGTTGTGCCGCCAGGCCGAAAGAGAGCGTGAGCAGGAAGATGAACTGTGCCCAGAGAACGATCGAGTAGGTGGGTGTGAAGCCGGCCGAAATGGCGTTGTTTGCGAGAAAGGCGAACATCACCGGGAAAAAGACGAGGTAGCCGTAGGCCAGCCCGGCGGCGAACAGGCCGGTCGCAACCAATGCGCCGAGAACGATTTTCCACCGCGACACCGGGGATGAGGGCCACAGGCCACGGTCCCTGAGCGCGTCCCGTGAAAAGTAGACAAGCACCGGCAACCCGATCAGAATCCCCACGACGAGACCGATCTTCGCTTGCAGAAGGATCACGTCGAACGGCGTCTGGGCGATGATCTCGAGTTCGCCCGACGCAACCTCGTCCAGTCGCGACCGGGTGATCCCTTCGAGAAAGCCCCACACGTACAGTCTGAGCGCGTAGAACGCTCCGATGAACCCGACGAGAAACACCATGAACACCTTTTGAAGGTCCTTCTGGGCGGACCGGAGCATTGCGCCAGCGGTCTCTCGGCCGGCGTCCAGCGTTTGACGGGTATCCTCGTCCAGCGCGCTCGACATACAGTATAGAACCCGTTTCGGCATCATCAATCTTTTCTCTCCGCCGTCGGTCCGGTCTCGCCGCGTCGGGGGCGGACGTCATCGGAGCACGATGGAAAAAGGCCTATAACAGCACGGCGGATATGTGTGGCAAATGGCTGAGGACTCGGAGCCGGAACCGCAGTCCGGACCGACGGACGAGCCGTCTGAACCCCCAGCTACCCCCGAGTCTTCCGACCGCGACGACGACGCCTCCGAAACCGATATCGATCCGGAAACGGACACGGTTTACACGCCCGACGACGCCCCCGAGGCCGGCGGCTCCATTGAGGACTTTCTCGACGATGACGACACCCTCGCGGCCGACGAACAGGCTCCCGCCGGCGCGACCGGTTCCGACGACCCGTACGACCGGGACGAACGCCGGAGTGTCTCAAACGCCGTCGGCGCACCGGTCCCGGACGAGGAACTCGACGACGACCCGGACCTCGACTTCGAACCGAACATCGTGAACGAGGTTCCGGACAACGGTTCGACCGCCGACCCGGAGGAAAGGGCAACCGCCGGTCCGACCGCGTCCCCTTCGGAAACGGGGGCGGACAACACCGACCCGTCGGACGAGTCCACGGCCGACGACGGATCACTTCTCGCCGACGCCGCCGACGCCGCGGCCGACGCGACGGCCGACGGCAAATCGCTTCTCGCCGACACCGCAGACACCGCCGGCGCCGCCGGCACGCCGACAGCGGGGCCGCCGGCCCAAGCCCCGCCGGCCGAACCAACCGACAGTATCGAGGACGGTGTTCTCGGCGAGGGCCCGGCCTCCGACGAGGAGATGCCGCTTGCGGACCACATCGAGGAGATGGTTCGCCGTCTCGCGGTCGTTCTCATCGTCGGCGGAGTCGTCACCCTCGCCGTTTTTCCCGCCGCCGACCAACTCATCAACTTTCTCTGGAACTCCCACATCCCGGGTGCGGATACCATCACCGACCGCCGGCCGCGGCTTTACGGTCCGCTCGAACTGCTGGTTACCGAACTCAAGGTCGCCGCCCTCGCCGGCTTCGTCGTTGGTCTTCCCATCGCAGTTTACGAGACGTACCTGTTCATGCGCCCCGGACTCTTCCCCCGCGAACGCCGCTACTACCTCGCCGCCGTCCCCACCAGTCTCGTTCTCGCGTTGATCGGCGTCGCCTTCGCCCACTTCGTCGTTCTGCCGGCCATCTTCGCGTACTTCACCTCCTACACCACCGGAACCGCCGTCGTGGCCTTCGGTCTCGAGGAGACGTTCGGCCTCATCCTCGTTCTCATGGGCTACATGGCGCTCGTTTTCCAGATTCCCCTTTTCATCATGCTCGCGATCATGATGAACCTCACCACCCGTGTGTGGCTGGAGGATCGTCGCCTGTTGTTCTGGGGTGGCTTTCTCGGACTCGCCTTTCTCGTCAGCCCCGATCCAACGGGAATGGCCCCCATCATCGTCGCCGCGACGATGATCACGCTGTTCGAGGGTACGCTCGCCCTCCTCCGGTGGACCGGCAGCTAACCGTGAAACCGACTCACATCCAGAGGGCTCCCTGGCCTTTAGCTCCGTCCGAGGAACGTTCTTGTGGGAGAACACCGTACCATGGACTGTGACGACGTTTCTCTTCACCCGGCACGGCGAAACCACGTGGAACCGCGAGGGCCGCCTCCAAGGCTGGGCGCCCACGGCGCTGACCGACCGCGGTCACGAACAGGCCCGGTCGCTCGCGGCCCATCTCGCCGCCGACTACGACGTGGACCGGGTGCTTGCCTCCGACCTCCGACGCGCTAAACAGACCGCGTCTCACGTCGCCGACGCCGTCGGTTCTGACCCGACCCTCGAACCGGCGTGGCGGGAACGGGATTTCGGACGGTTCCAAGGGCTTCCGAACGCGGCTGTGTTCGAGAACCACGACCGTCTGTCGATCTCTCGGGCCGGTCGGGACGCCGTGGATGCCCGTCCGGAAAGCGGCGAGAGCCTCCGTGAACTACACGACCGCGTCCGGGCTCGCTGGGCCGCCGTCCGTGACGAGAGCGGCCCCGACGAGACGGTGGTCGTCGTCTGTCACGGCGGGCCGCTCTCCCTTCTCGTCGGCGCCGTTGACGGCCGCGACATCGTCGACGCCGTCGTCGACGGCGAACAGGACAACTGCGCGCTGAACGAGGTTCGGGTGGCCAACGGCACGGCGACGCTCGTCGCCGAAAACCGGACGGACTTTCTCGACGCGCCGCCAGCGTAGGTCCCGACCGACGCAGACGCCGGTCAGTCCTCGCTGACCGGGTACTCCCGGTCGAAGACGTTCTCGACGACGGGGTCCGATCCCTCGTTTTCCTCGTCGGGGCTTACGCTTCCCGTCCGGTAGCCGTGCAGGTCGAGGGTGACGTGGTCGAAGCCCGCGTCGGTGAGGTGTTCGCGGGCCGCTCTGATGAACTCCGTATCCAAGGCGGCGTCGAGTTCGTCGGGCGCCACCTCGATGCGGGCGAGGCCCTCGTGGTCGCGGACGCGGAACTGCGAGAACCCCCACGTCCGAAGCAGCGTCTCGGCTTTCTCAACGCGGCTGAGTCGCTCCTCGGTCACCTCGAGCCCGGTCGGGATGCGCGAGGAGAGACACGCCATCGAGGGCTTGTCGGCGACGGAGAGACCGTAGCGGTCCGCGACCTCCCGGACCTCCGACTTGGTGATGTCGTGAGCGAGCAGCGGCGAGAACACGTCCAGTTCGTCGACGGCACGCAGGCCGGGGCGGTGACCGCCGCCGGGGTCCGAGGCGTTCGTGCCATCACAAACCGTCCCGATCCCCAGTTCGCGGGCCACGTCGTACATCCGCCCCAGACGCATCGTCCGGCAGTGGTAACACCGGTCGTCGTCGTTCGCCACGAAGTCGGGGTTGTCAAGTTCGGAGAAGGTGACCGTCTCGTGGCGAACCCCGATCTCGTCGGCGACCCGTTTCGCGTCATCGAGTTCGTCCGCGGGGAGCGTCTCGCTTCTGGCCGTACACGCCACCGCGTCGTCGCCGAGGGCATCGTAGGCGAGGGCGGCGACGACACTCGAATCCACGCCGCCGGAGAAGGCGACGACGACGCCGTCGCGCTCCGCGAGAGCGTCCCGAGCGGCGTCGAGTTTCGCGTCGAGGCTCCGTGTCATTGCCCTCCCTACCGTACCGACGGGCAAAAGCGCGTTGTCTAAACGAGGTCCGCGGACTCGACCTCGCCGCCGTCCGCCTGCCGGCGGGTCGCGTAGAACAGCGTTCCGACCACGGCGAGGAGTCCGCCGTACGACACCGCGGCGAACAACGCCGTCTCCGCCGAAGCGTACGCCTCGGTTCGGAACGTGATGATCTTCCGCGCGATGGCGATGAGACCGGCGCCGAGAACGATCCGAACGACAGACTCGTCGCGGCTGTATGCGATAACGGTCAGAAACACCTCGACGATAATAAACAGGAGCAGGGCCGTGTCGATGAGACCGACGACCGCACGCGGGTCGGTGATCCGCCCGGACACGCCCAACTCGAAGATTCGGAGGCAAAGTCGAAGACTCCGACGGCGAACAACACGACGAGCAGCCCTGCGGTGCCGAGTTTGAGCCCCGCATCACCCGCTCCGACACGTGACTGAGGCGTCGCTCGTTCAGACTTCGATCCGCCACCCCTGTCAGGTCGGACGGTACGGCGGCTCCAGATCATAACCTTACCACCCGCAACGTTTTGCCGGATGGGGCGATACTGCCTGCCGCATGGAGCTTACGGCCATCCCGGGTGTCGGTGAAAAAACGGCGGCCGCGCTCGCCGAACTCGACGACCCCGAACGCGCGCTTCGGGAGGGTGATGTGGCGACCCTCGCGGACGCGCCCGGCATCTCGGCCGGCCGGGCCGCAACCATCGCCCGCGCGGCCGTCCGGCACGACCACGGTGTCGACGCCGAGTTTCTCGCCACCGACCGCGCCCGTGACTGCTACGAGTCGATCCTCGACCTCCTCCAAGCCCGGGCCGTCACCGACTACGCCGCCCACCGAATGGCGACGTTCGTTCCCACCGGTGCGGTCTCCCGGATCGAGGAGGTTCGAGCCCTCGTCGACCGGGCCACGGGCCACGAGGTAGACGAGGCGACCCTCGACGCGCTGGCGGACGTCGAACCCTTGGTCGATCCGCCGCCGACGCGGGTTCGCGACCGGTGTCTTGCCACCGCCGACGCCGAAACCTACGCCGCGGCCGAGGAGGCCATCCCCGAACTCTCGGTCGAAATCGTCGACGACGCCCGTGATCTGGCGGACCTCGCCCGTTCGTACGCGACGGTGATCGTCCTGGACGAGACGTTTGCGGGCGTCGATGTCGACGGCGACATCCGGGTCCGTCCCGGTGCGCTTGAGGACCCCGAGACGGTCGTCCCCGAACGACTCCTCTCGTTTTTTGCGGCGAACCGGAACGCCCTGTTGGCGGCCGCCCGCGTCCACGAGACGGCGGGAATGGAGCCACCCTGTGACCCCGACGCGCTTCAGGACGCCCTCGCCCGCCTCAACGACGACGGTACCCCCGTCGGCGACGACGAACTCGACCGGCTGATCACCGCTGTCGACGATCTTGAGGCCGCCGTCGGGACCGCCGAATCCGCCGCCAACGACCATCTCCGGACCGCGATCCGCGAACGGGACGTGACCATCGAGGGGACGGACTTTCTCTCGCTGGTCGAACAGGGCGCACGCGTCGACGCCCTTCTCTCCCGGGAACTCGCCGA
>NZ_JAQCNJ010000020.1 GCF_028275055.1 Haloplanus sp. | reverse complement strand
GTTCGGCCTCACTCGTCTCGGCGTCGCCGCATCTCCTGTCGGGTGAACTGTGGCCGAGCCGTGACGCCCTGTTTGCGCCGGAGCGACCGGTAGAGCAGGCCGCCGACCGGGACCGTTATGACCGCGGCGACAACGGCCGCCTCGGGCGTCTGGTTGAACGAGTAGAGAATGGCCGTCGAGAGCACCCCGACCGCCGCGAGAATGCTGTAGGCGATTCGTTTTGCGAGTCGATCCAACACGTCGTTTTCCCCGTCGAGTTGGACCTGTATCGTGAGGTCATCACGCTTGACCCGGTCGAGAACGTCGTCGAGTTTCGGCGGGACGGTCACCAGCGAGCGGGCCGTCTCCTCCAGTTGGTCGCCGACCGACTCGACGGCCTGTCGGACGCCCTCCTCGCGGTACCCCTGTTCGGTGAGGTAGTCGGTGGCGACGCTGATGAAGTCGAAGTCAGGGTCGAGGGTGACACACACCCCCTCGACGACCGTTGCTACCCGCAGGATGAGCGCGAAGTTCCGTGGCAGTCGGAGGGGGAACTCGTAGATTGTGTCCTCGACCTGCTGGATCACCTGCTGGACGCGGTACTGCTCCAGATCCTCGCCGCGAACGTCCGCGATGGCCAGTTCCATCACGTTACCCATCACCTCGCGGTCGGCCTCGGGGCTGAGCGTCCCCATCTCGATCATCGCGTCGAGAATGCCGTCGATATCCTGATTGGCGACCGAGATGTAGAAGTCGATGATCTTCTCCTGGAAGAAGGCGTCTACACGCCCGCTCATACCGAAGTCGTAGAAGATGATCGCGCCGTCGTCATCAACCGACAGGTTTCCGGGGTGTGGGTCGGCGTGGAAAACGCCGTCTTCGACGATCATTTGGAGGTAGATCCGCTGGAGGCTCTCAGCGAGGTCGGTCCGGTCGAGCCCCTTTGCATCGAGTGTCTCGATGTCGTTGATCTTGGTGCCGCCGATATACTCCATGACGAGAACGCGTTCGCCCGATAGGCTGTCGACCGCGGTCGGGATACGGATCCGGTCGTTGGTTTCGAAGTTCCCCCGAATCTCGTTGAGCATCCGCCGCTCGCGGCTGTAGTCCATCTCCTCTCTGATCGTGTCGGAGAACTCGTCGGCGAGGTTCGACAACGAGAATCGGCGCGCCTCGTCGGTGAACCGCAGGAGGATCGGCAGAACCCACCCGACCGCCCGCAGGTCGGCCTCGACGAGGGGCTCGATCCCCGGCCGTCGAACCTTGATCGCCACCTGATCGCCGTCGTAGGTCGCGCGGTACACTTGGCCGAGGCTGGCCCCGCTGATGGCGTCCCGCTCGAAGTCATCGAACATCTCGTCGACCGGTCCGACCTCGTCTTCGAGAACCGGCCGTGTCTCCTCCCACGGCGCCGGCGGCACGTCGTCTTGGAGTGAGGCCAGAACCTCGATGTACGCCGGCGGCAGAATATCCGGCCGGGTCGACAACAGCTGACCGAGCTTGATAAACGTCGGCCCGAGGGTCAAAAGCGAGTTCAGCAGCCGATCGGCCCGTTCTCGCTGTGTCCCCGGATCGACGCTCCGACCGCTCCCGAACAGGAGAAACCGCCGCTGGTCGCGGGCGTACGCGAACAGAAGCGGGAGGAACTGGTAGACGACCAGGACGAATCGCCAGTATGCACGGAGATTGACCAGCGTGACCACCCGGGCTTACGCGTCCTCGATCGGGACGGACTGCTCCGGTGCGGCCTCGTACTTCGGGAGACGGAGTTTGAGGACGCCCCGCTCCATCGACCCCTCGGCCCCCGCCCCCGTTGCGTCCGGCGGCAGCGGGAGTTCGGCGTCGAGAAAGAGCGAGCGGTCCTCGCGAACGTACTCGAACGAACCGGGGAGGGCCTTCTCGCGCCGAGCCTCGATGTTGAGCCGTCCCCTCTCGACCCGTGCGTCGACCGTCCCGGCGGCCGCTCCCGGCAGGTCGAGGACGAGGAGGTAGGCGTCGTCGCTCTCGAGCAGGTCCGCGAACACCGCCTCGGGGAGGTCCCGAAGCGCGTCCCGCAGTGCTGACATGGTCTCCTGTAGGGTCCGGGGATCGAAAAAGGCCGCGGTGTGTCGTGCCGACCCGGCGCGGTCGCCCGGCTACGGGTTTTTGTGTCCCCGAATGCAAAGACGGGTATGAGTCACGACAACCTCGAACACGCGGGATTCAAAGACCGCACCCGCGTGGCCGAAGCCCTCGACACCGTCCTTGACGCGGTCACGGGCCACGACCGAACCGAACGGGTGGCCATCGGCAGAGCCGACGGCCGGACGCTCGCCGAGACTGTGACCGCCCCCCACCCCGTCCCGGGCTACGATCGCGCCGCCATGGACGGATACGCCGTCCAGGCCAGCGACACCTTCGGCGCGACGGACCGCTCTCCGACGGTCCTCCGCGAAGGCGAGGGCGACGTTCGTTCCGGCGATGCCGTCCGTGTCCACACCGGGAGCGACCTGCCGGCGGGCGCCGACGCCGTTGTCATGATCGAACAGACCGAGACCGTCGGCGACGAAATAGAGGTGTTCGACGCCGTCGCCGAGGGTGAAAACGTCGGCGACGTCGGCGAAGACGTGGCAGAGGGCGAGAAACTGTACGAGCCGGGACACCGCCTCCGTCCCTCCGACCTCGGTCTCCTGAAGTCCGTCGGCATCGAGCGAGTCGAGGTGTACGATCACCCCACCGTCGGTGTGATCCCGACGGGAGAGGAACTCGTCCAGCGCAACCCCGACCCCGGCGAGGTGATCGAGACAAACGGCCTAACGGTCTCGCAGTTCGCCGACCGCTGGGGCGCAGTCCCCACGTACCGCAACGTCGTTGACGACGACCCGAACGCCATCCGGGCCGCGATCCAGCGGGACCTCGCAAAAGACGTCGTCGTCACCACGGGCGGCTCCTCCGTTGGCGAGCGCGACTACACCCCCGAGGTGGTCGACGACATCGGCGATGTCCTCGTCCACGGCGTCGCGTTGAAGCCGGGTCACCCCGTCGCGCTCGGCGTCGTTGAGGAGACACCGGTCATCATGCTGCCGGGCTACCCCGTCGCCTGTATCGTCAACGCCGTCCAGTTTCTCCGGCCCATCCTCAAAACGGTCGGCAACATGCCCGTCCCGTCTCACCCGACCGTCGAGGCCAACCTCGACCGAAAGATATCCAGCGAACCCGGCACCCGGACGTTCGCTCGGGTTCGACTGGTGGACGACGACGATACCGACCTGCCGACCGCCGAACCAACCCGCGCCAGCGGTTCCGGCGTTCTTTCAAGCGTCGCGCTCGCCGACGGCTGGGTCGTTGTCCCCGAGAAGCGGGAAGGGTTCGACGCCGGCGAGACGGTGGTGGTCGAGGACTGGGAGTGGTCGGCGTGAGCGACCGGAGACAGTTCCGCGATCTCGCCTCCCCCGACGAGGCCCGCGAGGCGATCCGGAGCCTCGATCTGACGCCGGTGGCGGAAACGGTCCCGCTTGCGGAGGCACGGGGGCGTGTTCTCGCCGACCGCGCCGACGCCACCCTCGATGTCCCCGGGTTCGACCGCGCGAGCGTCGACGGCTACGCCGTCCGCGCCCGCGACACCTTCGGTGCCGACGAGGCCGATCCGGTCGTTCTCGACCACGTGGGAACGGTTCACGCCGGGGCCGAACCGGACGTGACCGTCCGGGAGGGCACCTGCGCGGAGATATCGACCGGCGCGGTGTTGCCCGACGGGGCCGACGCGGTCGTGATGGTCGAGCGGACCGACGAGATCGACGCCGGCGTGGCGATCCGCACGTCTGTCGCGCCGGGTGACCGCGTCATGTTCGCGGGCGCGGACGTTGCCGCCGGGTCCCGGGCGTTCGGTCCCGGAACCCTGATCACGCCCAGAGAGATCGGCCTGTTGTCGGCGCTCGGCGTCGACGAGGTGCCCGTCCGTGGCACGCCTACGGTCGGCATCGTCTCGACCGGCGACGAACTCGTCCGTCCAGGCGACGACCTCAACAGCGAGGCCGGTCAGATCTACGACGTCAACTCCTACACCATCGCCGCCGGCGTTGAGGAGGCGGGCGGCGAGGCCGTTCTCTACCCCCACGCCGGCGACGACTACGACGAGATGGAACGCCTGCTCGTCGAGGCCGCCGACGAGTGTGACCTCGTTCTCTCGTCGGGGTCGACCTCCGCGAGCGCCGTCGACGTGATCTACCGCGTTATCGAGAGTGAGGGGGAACTCCTGCTCCATGGCGTCTCGGTGAAGCCGGGCAAGCCGATGCTCGTCGGCCGGCTAGAGGACTCGGCGTACGTCGGCCTCCCTGGCTACCCCGTCTCCGCGCTCACCATCTTCCGCACCTTCGTCGCGCCGGCGATCCGGTCGGCCGCCGGCCTCCCCGATCCGCGGACGGCGACCGTCGAGGGCCGGATGGCCGTCCAAGAACGGTACGGTGAGGGACGAACCCGCCTGATGCCTGTCGGTCTCGTCGAAGCCGACGGCGACACCCTCGTCTACCCCGTCGACAAGGGTAGCGGGGCGACGACGAGCCTGGTCGAGGCCGACGGCGTCGTTGAGGTGGACGCAGACACCGCGTACCTCGCCGAGGGCGAGGACGTGACCGTTCGACTGTTCTCGCCCGACGTGCGCCCGCCGACCCTCCTCGGTGTCGGCGAGGACGACCCCGCGCTCTCCCGCCTGCTCGACCGACTGGAACGCCCGCGCTACCTCGACGTGGGGAGTCGGCAGGGTCGCCGCCGCCTCCGCGACGGTGTCCCCGACGCCGCCGTCGTCTCCGGACCCTCCGACCGCGACGTCGACGCCGTCGACCTCGGTGGGTGGACCCGCGAGTGGGGGATGGTCGTCGCTCCCGACGCCGGCGTGTCCGGGGTCGTCGATCTGATCGACGGTGACTACCGCTTTGTCAACCGGAGCGGGGACTCCGGACTCCGGGCCAGTTTCGACGCCGAACTCGACCGTGTCGCCGCCGATCGCGGTGTCGACCGTCGGGACCTCACCGACGCCATCGACGGGTACGACCTGACGGTCAAGGGGTTCGAGAGCCCGGCCCGAAAGGTGCTCTCGGGGGCGGCCGACGCCGGCCTCGGCCTCCGGGCCACCGCCGCGGCGCTCGACTGTGACTTCGTTTCCCTCGGTGTCGAATCCGTCCGCGTTCTCGCCAATCCGGAGCGGAGAGACAAGCCCGGCGTCTCGGCACTGGAACAGGCGCTCGATTCGGGGCTCAACGACGCGGTGGCGTCGCTCCCGGGGTTCGACCTCGACTGACACCCGATCAGTCGTCTCCGGCCGCCGGAGGTCGCCCGATACCTCGGAGTTCGTCCAGACTCCGAACCCGGTAGTCGCCAAGCACACACCGGCCACGGCGGTCCGGGCCGTGGCGCTCGACGTGGACGCCGTCGAGACCGGCGTTCCACGCCGCGCCAACGTCGTTTGGCCCGTCGCCCGCGAGAGCGCCCGCCGCCTCGTCGTCGACCCTGAGGTCGGACATGGCGTGATACACCGGTGCAGGGTCGGGTTTCCACCCCAACTCGCCCGTACACATCACGACCGTATCGAACCAGTCGTGGATGTCGAGGCGGTCGAGCACCGGCGCGGCGAGATACTCCTGGCAGTGCGTGACGAGGCCCACGGGACGGTCGAGGTCGGCGACAAAGGCGGCGTCATCGTGGAGATACGTCGCCTCCACGCGTGCCGCCGGGTCTTCGGCCTCGTGGAGGGCGGCCCAGAACGCGTCCGGGTCGATCCCCCACTCGCGGAGCTGTGGGGTTCGTTCCCCGGAGAGACCGTGCCAGAGCACCTCGATTTCGCGTTCGGAGAACGAACGGCCGAGACGGTCGCCGACGCGGTCGAACACCGACCGGGCGTAGGCGGGATCCACGTCCACGAGCGTCCCGTCGAGGTCGAACAGCCAGAAATCGTAGGCGTGTGCGACCATTCGTTCGTGGCTATGCCGGGCCGGAACAAGTGTGTTCCGACGTGATTCTCAAACGGGGAGAAAGGCCGCGGGTGGTCGAGGGAGTCACCGTTCCGATAGCCCACTCCGAACGGTCGGTCAGTTCTGTGGCAGCCGGAACACGTCGGACCCGCACCCGCAGGGCGGGCGGGGATGGAAAGTGGACGCCGGTCGATCCGCGGCCCTACTCGATCCGGTCGGGGTCGACACCGACCGACGGTGGATCGAGCCGGACGGTCACGCGGAAGACGTACGCCGCCATCTCACCGCCCGCCACCGAACGGGACCGTGTGTCCGTGGTCTCCCCCGGCCATGCCACACACCTCTTGACTGGTTGGACACCGCCGTCGCGCCGTGTCAGGCGGGTTACCGTTACTCCTCCCCGAGCCGTTCGAGAACGTGTTGCGGGACATCGTCGCGGTTCAGGTCCACCCCCTCGCGTGGAACCTCCGTCTCCGGCGGCGTCGGTCGGTCGCCGCCGAACTCCGGGTCGAAGAGTTCGAGCGCGGTCTGGATCGTCGTCCAATCGTCCTCTGCGGCGGCGTCGCGGAGGCTCTTTGTCGGCGCGGCGAGCAACTGCCCGACGAGTGCGTCCGCCAGTGCCCCGACAGTCTCCCGTTGCTCGTCGGTCAACCCGCCCTGTGATTCGAGCTGTGAGATGGCGGTCCGGACCTCGCGTTCTTTCACCATCTCGGCGCTCTCGTACATCATCCCGATTGCTTCGTCTGCCTGCTGGCGCTTGAACGAGTCGAGGAGGCGGTCGAGTTCCTTGTCGATCATCCTTTCGACCCGTTCGGCGGCCTCGTGGCGACGCTCCCGCGTCTCGTCGGTGATCCGCTCCAACGAGTCGATGTCGAAGGTGTCGATGGGGCCGACCGTCGCCACCGTCGGGTCGACATCCCGTGGCTGTGCGAGGTCGATAACGAGCGTCGAGCCGGCGTCGTCGAGGTCCGACCGGTCGAGAACGTACTCTTGGCTGTCTGTAGCGGTGATGAGTACGTCCGCCCGCTTCGCGGCCACGGCCGCCTCGTCGAGTCCAACGGCTCTCCCCGTCGTCCGGACCTCGTCAACGAGGCTGGCGGCACGGGACACCGTCCGATTCGCGACCACGAGGTCGTCGACTCCTGTCCCGTCGAACGCCCGGACTGCGAGTTGGCCCATCTCCCCCGCACCGACGACGAGTGCGGTCGCTCCGTCGAGGTCACACTCCCGCGAGGCGAGTTCGACCGCAGCACTACCCAGCGACACGACGCCCTCGTTGATCGTCGTCTCGGTTCGGGCGCGTTCGCCGACGTGGATCGCCTTCGTGATCGCCGGTTCGAGTAGCGGGCCGATGCCGCCGATACCACGTGCCTCCTCGAACGCCGTACGGAGTTGGCCGATGATCTGGTCCTCGCCGAGGACGAGCGATTCCAGTCCCGTCGCAACCCGCATCAGGTGCCGAAGGCTGGTTTCGTGGTCCATCTCCCGGACCGCTCCGTCGGGAACCGACGAGACAAACGCCGAAAGCACCGCTCTGCCGGTCGGCGCGTCGTCGGTGACGACGTACGCCTCCACTCGATTACACGTCCGGATGGTGAACGCCTCGTCGACCCCGTCGTTTACGAGGAGATCCCGCACCGCCGTCGACGCGTCGCCGTCAACGACGGACTCGATCTCGTCGATGGTTGCCCGCCGATGGGAGACAGATACCCCGCGGATGACACCCGTCTTCACAGTTGATCACCGGTTGACACGTCGATCACACGCCTCGGTTCTGACTGGGATTCGTCGCCGCTCTATCTACCCTCTGCCGTTGTCGTCGGCCGCTCGTCCACGCCGTCGACGTCGCCGCTCCGAGCCGACCGGAAGCGGTCGAGGACGCCGACCGACGAGTCCGCTCGGTCCGTTGCATACACGTCTCTCATGTGTACTGTGTAATAAAAGCCTCGTCGTCTTCCGACGGCCGGAACCTGTCCACCTGCGACGTCCTGTCGGCGGGTACAGACTTCGCCGGTGCCGGCGGTACGTCTATGATCAGTGATACCTTTCTGTCGAAGCTCGCCCGCGACCGCGAGCCCCGTTCCAGCGGTGTCATCGGCCGCCTCGGGTAGCTACGACTCCCGCGTCGCCGTCATCCCGTCGTCGTCGAGAACGACACTCGTCACCTCGTGCCCTCGCTCGCGGATGGCCTCGACAAGCGCCGCCTGATCCACGTCGGCCTCGTAGTAGAACACGATGTCGAAGGTGCCATCCCGGAGGAGTTGCTGACACTCCCAGACGAACGTGTCGTCTTCGACGGTCAGCCCCTGAAACTGGTTCGAGGAGAAGTCGGTGTCGTCGTTGCCGGCGTAGATGTACGTCTCCCCCGCCCCGGCGTGGGTCGCGATGACCTCGTTGAGTTCGACGGTGAGTTCGTGCATTTCGAGGTCCTCCTGGCCCGTGAGGTCCGTGTGGACGATCACGCCGGATAGGTCGATCTCGCCGGGTTCGAGCAACGCCTTCGTTCGTCGGTAGAGATCCTCATCGAGTACACCGGACTCGTTCTCGCTTTCACCTTCGCCCTCGCCTTCGCCTTCGCTCATACACGTCAGTGAGCGTGGCGCGGCTTTACCGATGACGGTTTCGGCGGGCGTCAGCCGAGTCGCTCGTCCAGAATGAGTCGTGTCTTCGTGTTCTGTACCTCGTCCAACCCCCGCGTTCTCGTGATCAGTTCGTTGACGGCGTTCGTGTCGGTCGCGTCGACGACCATGACGATGTCCTCCTCGCCGGAGACCTGCCAGACGAAATCCACCTCGTCCCATTCCGCGAGGCGACCGGAGACCGCCGTGGTGTCGACGTCGACGGCGACGGAAACCTCCACCATCGCCTTGACGTTGCCCGTGCGCGTCGCCACGGTGAACCGCTCGATGATCCCTTCGTCGACCAGTCGTTCGACCCGGTTTCGAACCGTGCCCTCGGAGGTGCCGACTCGGTCCGCAATCTGCGTGTACGGTGCCCGCGAATCCCGACGGAGGATGCTCAGGATCCGCCGGTCCAGATCGTCCATGCCACCGCGTTGTTGCGGGGACGACTTACCGATTGCGAATTTCGTAACTCAGCTTCGAAAGCAAGGCTTATTTGCCGTGACTTTCTGTGTATCTCGTAATGTCGGACGCCTATCTCGCTCTGGAAAACGGCCGCGTCGTCGAGGCGCGTGGCCGTGTTCCGGGTCGGAGCCGTGGTGAACTGGTCTTTACGACCGCCTACACCGGATACGAGGAGAGCCTGACGGATCCCTCCTACGAGGAGCAGGTGCTCACGTTCTCCTACCCCCTCGTCGGGAACTACGGCGTCCGAGCCGAGCGATTCGAGTCCGATCGGGTCCACCCCCGGGCGGCCATCGCCCGCGAGTTCACGGAGGCGGTCGTCGAGTGGCTCGACGACGAGAGCGTTCCCGCCATCGACCACCTCGACACCCGTGACCTCGTTACCTTGATCCGAGAGGGGGGTGCGATGAAATGTGGGCTAGCGGTCGGCCCGGACGCGACGCCCGAGGCCGCCCGCGAGGAACTCGCGGCCTGCAAGGGGATGAGCGAACACGTCGACATCGGCGCACAGGTGAGCGTCGCGGAGCCGCTTGTCTACGAGGGCGGCGACGCCGCGACGATCGCGCTGATCGACTGCGGCGCGAAGGGGTCGATCGCCGAGTCCCTTCTCGACCGCGACGCCACCGTCCACGTCCTGCCGTACGACGCGACGCCCGGAGACGTTGAGGCCGTCGATGCCGACGTGCTCTTTATTTCGAACGGTCCCGGCGACCCCGAGAACTTCGAGGCCGCCGAGGCACTCGTCGCCGAATTTCTGGGTGATCTCCCCATCGCGGGCATCTGCCTCGGTCAACAGGTCGTCGCCAACGCCCTCGGTGGCAGCACCGAGAAGATGGACTTCGGACACCGTGGGGTCAACCAGCCGGTCCGTGATCTCAACTCCGGCCGGGTCGTTATGACCACCCAGAACCACGGCTACACCGTGGGCGACCTGGGCGACCGCCTCGACGTGACGCAGGTAAACGTCAACGACGGCACCGCCGAGGGCCTCGCAAACGACGATCTCGGCGTTCTCACCCGCCAGTACCACCCCGAGGCCCACCCCGGTCCCAACGACTCGCTCGACTTTTTCGAGGACGTGCTCGATCTGGTGGAGACCGACACGACGGTCGCCACCTCGGACTGACGCCGGGTCGTCGACCTTCTTTGAGTCGGCTTCTGACTCTAGCCGTCCCGACGAGCACCCCAACACCGGCAGAACGTCGAACGCCAGAGCCGACGGCTTCGACGGGCCGGACCGACGGGAGGATCGTGTCGGGAACACCGCTTGGGTGGATGAGAGCGCGGCTGCCGGCCGCCAGCCGCCGGCCGCCGGCAGTCGGCTGTTTGACCACTTCCATACCTCATCGAGGCCTCGCCCGCCCTACACCTTCGGCAGGTTTTTGACCCGACTCGCGCAACTCCGTGGCATGGTTACGGTCAGGGCCCCCGCAACGAGTGCGAACCTTGGCAGTGGGTTCGATGTCTTCGGCGCGGCCCTTGCCCGACCGGCGGATATCATCCGCGTCGAGAAGGCCGACCGGACGACGATCGACGTGACGGGGTACGGCAGCGAGTTCATCCCCGAGGACCCGGAAAACAACACCGTCGGCGCGGTGGCGGACGCCCTCGACGCCCCGGCTCACATCCGGATCGACAAGGGGATCAGACCCTCCTCGGGGCTGGGCTCCTCGGGTGCCAGCGCCGCCGCCGCGGCGGTCGCGTTGAACGAACTGTACGACCGTGGGCTCACGCGAACGGAACTCGTCCCGATCGCCGGGCAAGGGGAGGCGACCGTCTCCGGTGAGGTCCACCTCGACAACGTCGCGCCCGCCCTGCTTGGCGGGTTTACAGTGGCGACCGGCAGGGACGTGACGACCGTCGACGCCGACATCCCCCTCGTCGCCTGTCTCCCCGAAATCGCAATTTCGACGCGTGACGCCCGAGATGTCGTCCCCGCGGGGGCGACGATGGAACAACTCGTCTACACCGTTGGCCGCGCCGCCACCCTCACCACGGGGATGTGCCGGAACGATCCCCGCCTCGTCGGCAAGGGAATGCACGACCGCCTCGTCACACCGGCACGGGCCGACCTCATCTCCGGCTACAACAACGTCCGCGAGGCGGCGCTTTCGGCGGGCGCGACCGGCGTCACCGTCAGCGGTGCCGGTCCGGGGATCCTTGCCGCCTGCTACCCCGGCGACCGCAAGGCGATTGCGGCCGCCATGGTCGAGGGCTTCGAAGACGTCGGCGTCGACGCGCGCGCCTATCAGACGAACATCGGTCGTGGCGCGACGTTGTACTGACGGTTCCGGCCCGTCTCACTCCCGCTCAAAACAGTTCACCTCTCGTAACGGCGGTTCACGGCCCTCGGTCCGGTTGATACCGCTCAGACGCCCCGGCCCTGTAGCTTTTCTTCCTCGGGCATGTCGGCGTTCGACTGGCCTTTCATCCCCTTGCCGACGTTCGTCGCGATCTCGGCCAGTCGGTCGGGGTCGTCCCAGTTGTTGACCGCCTCGACGATGGCCGTTCCCATCGCCTCGGGGTTCTCGGCACCGAAGACACCGGAGCCGACGAAGATACCGTCACAGCCGTGATGCATCATGAGCGCCGCGTCGGCGGGCGTCGCGATACCTCCGGCGGCGAAGTTGACGACCGGGAGACGACCCATCTCTGCCGTCTCGTGGACGAGGTCACGGGGTGCGCCGTGTTCGCGCGCCCATCGCTCACGCTCCTCGTAGGCCATCCCGTCCAGTTTTCGGATCGCACCTTTGATCGCCCGCTGGTGGGTGACCGCCTGGTTCACGTCGCCCGTTCCGGCCTCACCTTTGGTGCGGATCATCGCCGCGCCCTCGTCGATGCGGCGGAGCGCCTCGCCGAGGTTCCGTGCTCCACAAACGAACGGCGCGGTGAACTCCCGCTTGTCGATGTGGTAGTCGTCGTCGGCGGGCGTCAGCACCTCGCTCTCGTCGATCATGTCCGCGCCCGTCGCTTCGAGAATCTCGGCTTCCTTTGTGTGGCCGATGCGCGCTTTCCCCATCACCGGGATCGACACCTCCTCCAGAATCTCGGTCAGGGCGGCCGGATCGGCCATCCGCGCGACGCCGCCGCGCTTGCGGATGTCCGCCGGAACCGATTCGAGGCTCATCACCGCCACCGCACCGCAGTCCTCGGCAATGCGGGCCTGTTTCGCGGTGACGACGTCCATGATGACGCCGCCCTTCTGCATCAGAGCGAAGCCGCGTTTCACCAGTTCCGTTCCCCGCCGCAACTCTTCAAGATCAGCCATAATTCATATTACGGTGGGATCCACTTAACCCCAGTCTTTCGGTAGATGTTGCCATCGCCACCGATTTACCCATCCCCGCCATCATATCAGCTGATGGCTTCCGGGTCCGGCCCCCAATCACCGTCCGACGCCGACCCTGCGACCGGCCGCGTCCGCTCGGTTTTGGTCGGCGACGGGCTCCCGGACCCCGACCCGCTCCCACGGTGGCTCGCACCTCTGCCCCGCGCCGTCGAGAACCTCGGCCTCTCGCTCGTGTGGCTCGTTGTCGGGATCAACCTCGTCGGTACCGCCTTCGGATTCTGGTACTATCGCTTTCAGTTCGCGGCCGAACCCTTCGTGATCTGGCCGCTCGTTCCCGACAGCCCCGTCGCGACGCTTTTTATCGGTCTCTCGCTCGCTCTCTGGAAACTGGGCCGGTCAAACGAGGTGGTGAACGCCCTCGCCTTTTTCGGTTGTTGGAAACTCGGTCTCTGGACGCCGTTCGTTCTCGTCGCCTTTGCCGACGGCTTTCTCGCGACAACCCCGCTTCCGATGTACGCGTTCCTTCTGGGGAGCCACCTCATGATGGTCGTCGAGGCGTTTCTTATTCACCGTTACAGCGACTTCCCCGTTGGCGCCGTCACCGTCGCCGTCGTGTGGTACGGTCTGAACGACGCCGTCGACTACTTCATCCCCCTCGTTGGAACGCCCCATCACACGCTTCTCCCCGGCCAGCGGATCGTCGACGGGTCGATCACCCACCTCTCGCCGGTCCACGAAATCGCCGCCACGGGCGCGGTCGTTCTGACGCTCACGGCGACGTTTCTGACGCTCGCGACACGGGTGAAGAAACTGGAATCCCGGGGGTAACCGGTCCCGTTCTGTCCCGTCAGACCACCTCTCGTCGCTCGGTCGTGGTCACCGTCCGCTCGTCGGAGTCTATCGTCGTCCGGACCGTGATCCAGCCGCCGGATCGCTGGATCGCGTAGGCCTGGGTTATCGACAGATCGACCCGCTCCGTTCCCGTGTACGACTCGCCCGCGTCGAGGTCGCCGATCGGTTCGCTGCCCTCCCAGACCACGTCGCCGTCGGTTCCGTTACCGGCGTAGATCCGGGTGTAGACGGTCACGTCCGCCGCTCCGGCACCCTCGCTCGTCAGCGTCGTTGTCACGTCTCGACAGGTCTCTCCACAGGACTCGATGCGGTCGATGTCGAACGCGAAGGAGGGCTCGGCGTCGGCTGTCCCCGCGTCGTTCGCTCCGTCACCGGATCCTGCCCCCGAGTCGGCCGGCGTCTGCGTCGGGAACGGGTCGTCCGTCGACACCGCGTCGCCGTTCCCGCCGCTCCCGGCCCCGGACGCACTCACGATGATAACGCCCGTGACGACGACGGCAAACACCACGACGGCACCCACCGCGATGGAGCGGTCGCGCACGGCCCGCTCACCCCACCATCCCGGCGGCCGCGTGGTCTACGCTTCCGTCGTTGTCCCCGTCCGTTGTCGGCGTGGCGGCGGCGGCGGTCCGTGCGGTCGCGTTCATCATATCCTGACAAACGGGTCCCGGCCGCATATAACGTACCGGCGCTCCCCCCGAATTTCGGGCGATTCAACCGGATTAAATCGCGTTCGCTAACCGCTCCCCGCGGGCATACGGTTATCCCTGTTGCCGGTCTGGTGTGTGTATGTCCGCGTACGATCGTCTCGCCGACCGCACCCTCTCGATCGATACGACCGCCCGCACCCGCCACGAACGCGAGACGTCGAGTGATTTCACCCGCGTGACCACCGTCTTCGAACTCCACGGCGACGGTGTCGTCGGACGCGGCGAGGACGTGACCTACGACGCCGAGGACCACGACGCACTCTCGGCCGTCCCCGACGACACGTTCACAGACGCCCTCACCGGAACGTGGACGTTCGACGAGTTTTCGACGGCGCTCGACGGTCTCGATCTCTTCCCGACGAAGTCGCCGGAACGGCCCTCCGCCCGCCATTATCGGCGTTGGGCGCTGGAAAGCGCTGGGGTGGACCTGGCGCTGAAACGGGCGGACACCAGTTTTGCCGAGGCCCTCGGGCGTACCCGGGATCCGGTTGAGTTCGTCGTGAGTACCCGCCTCGGCGATCCACCGACGACCGACCGCGTCGACTCGATCCTGGCTCGCCACCCTGGCTTAGGGCTGAAACTCGACCCGACGAGCGACTGGACCGACGACGTTGTCGACGCGCTCGCGGCGACCGACGCGGTACAGGTGCTCGACCTGAAGGGCCACTACACCGGAACGATGGTCGATCAGTCGGCGGATCCGGCGCTCTATGACCGTGTGATCGAGGCGTTCCCGGACGCGGTTATCGAGGACCCGGCGGTCACCGAGGCGACCCGACCGATCGTCAACGGGGCCACCGACCGCCTCTCGTGGGACGCGCCGATCACGAGCGTCGAGAGTGTCCGCGACCTGCCGTATCGCCCCCGGTGGCTCAACATCAAGCCCTCCCGATTCGGCACCGTCGAGTCGTTGCTCGAAACGACCGAGTACGCCCGCGAGAACGGTATCGTCTGCTATGCCGGCGGTCAGTTCGAACTTGACGTGGGTCGAGACCACATCCAGACGCTCGCGGCGACGTTCTTTCCCGACGCGCCGAACGACGTCGCCCCCGGCGGCTACAACCTCCCCGACCTGCCGGCCGACCTGCCCGGGAGCCCGCTCCGTCCCGACCGGGCGGCTCGCGGCCTTGATTTCTAATCCGCGCTCGACCCGTCGCCGCTACCGGCGTGGGCGCGCACCCAGAGTTCGCCGATCCGCGAGAGACGCGTCCGGTAGGACTTTCCCTGTTCCTCCTGTTCGATATACCCTTTTCCTCCGGGACCGAGACGGTCGACGTTGTAGATCACCTTCGACCGGAAGCTGTCGGTGTACTCCTCGCCGAGTTCGGCGGCGAGCGCTTCCGCCAACTCAGAGACGGACTCGAATTCGCCCCGTTCGCCGAGTTCGAAAAGGATCACCTCCTCGAACGGTTTGACGTTCGAGAAGGAGGCGACCGGCAGTTCGACGATGTGGTCGTCGCCGATGCGCTTTGCCCCGATTGTGGTGCCGCGTTCGTCGAACTCGTCGAGCAGCGCCGTCGTTCCTTCGAGGCGCTCCCGGAGGCGAGCCTCCCCGTCTCCGTCGTCGCCCTCCAGCAGATCGGACAGAAGCTCCCGGTTCGCCCGTAACTCCTCCGCCAGCTCCGTCTCTAGGTACTTTTCCGGCGCGGTGTAGTAGGTGTGGATGCGGTCACGGTCGGCCTGTCGTTCGAGCGTGATCGAATGAGCGGCCGTGGCGAAAGCAAAGCTCACCGGTCGGGGCATCGAACTCACGTTCACCCACACCTCGCCGTCCGGCGCGCCCTCGTCCAGTTGATTGTTGATGAGGTCGTATGCGTCCTCGAAGGCGGCGTCGTAGTCGTACACGTCCTCGATGACGACCCGCCGTGTCTCGGCACCGAGCAGGTTGCGGAAGTCCTGTTCCAGTTTGGCCGAGATGTTCCGCGAATACTCCACGTTGGCCTCGCTCCCCACCGCGCCCTCCAACAGGATGACGCGGTCCACGTCGAACTGGTCGCGGATCAGCGGCGCGATCAGCCGGTCGTAGTCGAACCCGACCGGGACGATGTGGGTGTTCATACGTGGAACGTGTGGCCGGCATTTATAAAAAGTACAAGTCTCAGGACCGTCGCTTCGTGCGTCGTTGACCCGTGTCGCCGCGCCCTCAACGAGCCGTGTGGCCTCAAATGTAAGACCGAGTCACCCACATGTCAGCATACTGCCGCGTTTGGGGCACGAACACCGGCGGGCCACAAGCGCGGAATCAGGCGTGTCTTCGCCGGTTCGGTACCCCCGAGGGTAAACTCTCGATGATGTTCAGATGCCGGCACACGCCCAATTTTTAATCAAGTGAGTCATCGTAGGGATTGATTAACGAGGATCTGTTGTATAAGTTACAATGGGTATCCGCACGGTTCTCATGCGATTATTTTCTAACGACAGTAACGTAATCGGGGAGTGTCGCCGGTGTGGAGCAAACGTCGAACCGGACACGGACGAGTGTCCCGAGTGTGGGTCGAATGAGGTCGGACGGTACAGGATCGATTAGCCCGTCGCGTCCGGGTGCGTTCGGTGTGTCGGCACCCACGAGTCCCACATCGTCATCCACGACGGTGGTCACGCTCCCCGCCTGCCGGTACGATTGATCAGGCGTCTCTCACCCACACGTCGTCGCCCACCCTGACCGTCCGCCCCCGCGATGTCTCGGGAACCCGTGAGATGAGCATAACCGTGTAAAAATGCGGGAAGGCGTCGCGGTCGGCCCACTCGGGAAACGTCGCCTTCCGGCGCTTGACGAACCGCTCACGGAAGCCGGGGAGCGGGTCACCCGTCTCCGGGTTGCGGCTGGGAACGACACACCGTGCGCAGGGTTCGACGCCCTCGAATCGGACCTCGCCGTCGGGACCGTCGACGACGAATCCCGGCGCGTCCGTGCCGACGGTTCCGGACTCCGCCCGGGAGTCAGGTGCATCCCGCTCACCGACGAAACGGTCCTCCCAGAACGCGGGGACGCCGCCGATCTCGACGTTGGCCCGGAGCCGGCGACGCGCACCCTCGACGCTCATGCCGTCGAACCACGACGCCACGTTCTCCAGTGTCGCCGTACTGATCACCGACGGGCCGGCGTGGGGACGGTCGACAAATGCCGGCGGTTCGTGCCGACGACACTCCACGTCATCGCCGATGAACCCGCTGAACCACTCGCTCGCGGCCTCACGGCCGTCGCCGGTCGAGAGGTCGAACTCCCGACGGCCGCCGGTGTTCGGGTCGACGGTCAGGGTTCGGGTTTCGGAGTCAAACGTCGTCCGGAGGTCGTGGAGTCGGTCGGTTTGTTTGCCGTTGTAGGTCAGTGTTTGCATCTGCTCACCCGTCTCGATCCGGTCGGCGGTGGACTCACACATGGCGAACTCGCGGTCGCCAGCAACCGTTCCGGACCCCGATATCCGCACCGAATCGGCCTCCGTCCGGTCGAGCCCTTTCACCGGATACCGCCTGAGCCGTTCGATGCGGGCCATGTGGGTCGGCTACACGCCTCGGCGACATAACCGTTGGTACGACCACCCCGGTGCCCCGCGACCCTCGAAGTACGACAAGTATTTCAGCGCTCCCCGAAAAGTATATGAGTGTGCATGGGGCCGCCCATGGACTCATCATCATCACCCCCACGAGGGGATTATCAATGGACGACACAGCCAAATACCTCATTCACGCATCCATTGCGGCCGACGGCGTCGTTGAGCGAAGCGATGTCGTCGGCGCCGTCTTCGGGCAGACCGAGGGTCTGCTCGGCGACGACCTCGACCTTCGGGATCTCCAACAATCCTCGAAGGTCGGTCGGATAGACGTACAGGTAGACAGCGAGAACGGACAGTCGTTCGGACATATCACAATCGCGACAAACCTCGACAAGGTCGAGACAGCCATCCTCGCGGCGTCGCTCGAAACCATCGACCGTGTCGGCCCGTGTCAGGCGTCGGTCGAGGTGACGGACATCGAAGACATCCGCGAGGCCAAGCGACGAAAGGTCATCGACCGCGCAAAGGAACTGCTCGCGGGGTCGTTCGACGAGAGCGTCATGGACTCCTCGAAGATCCTCAAGGAAGTTCGTGAAAGCGTCCGAATCGACGACATCACCGACTACCACGGCCTGCCAGCGGGGCCACGGGTGGCCGACTCCGACGCCATCATCGTCGTCGAGGGTCGGTCAGACGTGCTGACGTTGCTCGGATACGGCATCAAAAACGCCGTCGGCGTCGAGGGGACGAACGTTCCCGACGCGGTGGCCGGCCTCACCGAGAAGCGGACGGTCACCGCCTTTCTCGACGGCGACCGTGGCGGCGAACTCATCCTCCGGGAACTCGCACAGATCGGCGATGTCGACTACGTCGTTTTCGCCCCCGAGAACCGGTCGGTCGAGGACCTCAACCACCACGAGGTCATGTCCGCGCTCCGCGATAAGACGCCGTACGCGGAGTTTGAGGGAGCCGACGACCTCTCGACCCCCGGTGACCCCTCGGCGGCCGCCGACGCCGACGGCTCGCCCCGGTCCACCGAGTCGACGCCGACGACCGCAGTCCCGGCCGGTGACGGGTCCTCAGACCCCGATCCAACTCCCGACTCCGACCCCGACCCCGGATCCGGTTCCACCCCGTCGCCGTCGGAGACACAGGCCGCGAACGCCGATTCCGACGGCGCTGTGGCCGACGAGCGACCCGAGAACGGGAGTGCGGACGACACGGACGACACGGACGACACCGATGACGCCGACGGCGCCGACGACGCCAGCGACGTCTCGACACTCGGGGAACACGTCCGTACGGCCATCGAGGGAGAGACCGGAACCGCCCGTCTCCTCGATGACGACTTCGAGCTTTCCGAAACCGTGCCGGCCGATGAAGCCTTCGACGCGGTGTCAGACGCCGAGACGACGCCCTACGCGGTCGTTTTGGACGGCATGGTGACCCAGCGACTGCTCGATGTGGCGGCTCAGCGCGGGGTCGAACACATCGTCGCACGATCCGCCGACGAGATGGTGAAGACGCCCGTCGATGTCCGTGTTCGAACGGTCGACCAACTCGCGATGGTCGACTAATCCCGTCGATACAACACCGCGTCTCCCCGTTGGAAAAAGCCCGGAAGCCGCCGGACTCGCTCGAAGCCACAGTCCCGGTACAATGCCCGTGCTGCCTCGTTGCCGGGCGCGACGGTCACCGTGACGCTCCCCTCGGAACCGGCGACATACGCCGACAACAACGCCGCTGCCCGTCCCTCTCGTCGGTGGCCAGGGGCGACGACCAGCTCTGCGACGTACGCCGTCCCGTTGCCGGGCACTGCGAGCAGGTAGCCGGCCGGCCGGCCGGCCTCGGTCGCCGACACCAACACCTCCACCGGTGAGGCGACGGGGTCGCTCGCCCACGCGTCCAGCAACCCGGGACTCGGCTCCGGGAGTCGCGACTGAAGACGGACGAGCGCGGGCTCTTCGGCCGGCGTCGCCGGACGGATCACAGCAGGACAGCGGCAAGGGCGACGCTCACGATGGCACCGGCAAGCGTGCCGAGAAAGTTGACCGTCTGGTTGCCGACGCGGCCGCCCTCGAGTGTCGCACCGAGAACGCTGTCGACGGTCATCCCGGCGACGCCGCCACAGACGACGGCCGCCGCCGCGAGCGCGGGTCGGTTGAACACGAACAGGGCGACGGCGACGACGGCGATGATGCCGGCCCCGGCGACGCCGACGAGATACCCCTGCCACGTGATCCCGCCGTCGGTACCGGGGTCGACGTGTTCAAGCGTCGTAATCAGCCGTGGGCGATCGAACAGGACGCCGATTTCGCTCGACAGCGTGTCGCTCATTGCGGCGGCGAGCGATCCGGTGAAGGCAAACCGAAAGAGCGTGCCGTCGACCGGGACCCCGGCGCTCGCGGCGAAGCCGATAACGGCCATCAGCGCGACGGCGGCGTTACCGAGAACGTTCCCGCTCCCCCGCGCCCCCTCGTTGTCCTCGGCGACACCCCGTGACCGTTTCTCGTCGTATCGGTATTTGGCGGAGAGACCACCGACCCCAAAAAATGCGATGAGAACGGCGAACCACCCGAACCCGCCGAAGACGATGGTAAGCAGACCGAGCAACACCCCGGTCACCATCCCCGGCACGGACGCGGTGCCTGTGCGGTAGGAGACGTAGCCGAGGGCGACCGTCACTCCGAGGGCGACGCCGACCTCCTCGAACCCCGGACCGACACCGATACCCTCGAACAGCCAAAGCAGGAGGCCGGTCGACAGCATCACGATGGGGTCGTCGCGTTCGAACAGCATCGTC
Source organism: Haloplanus sp. (assembly GCF_028275055.1). Taxonomy (GTDB): domain Archaea; phylum Halobacteriota; class Halobacteria; order Halobacteriales; family Haloferacaceae; genus Haloplanus. The sequence goes on along the minus strand of NZ_JAQCNJ010000020.1, from coordinate 43,877 downwards.
CGTATGAGCGCCGCCACGAGCGAACCGGCCGCGGCGAGAAAGGCAACGGTCGGCACCGGCCGGACCGAGCCGAGCGTCCACCCGACGACCAGTTGCCCGGCGACGGCGGCGGCGAAGGCGGCGAGGCTGAAGCCGGCAACAACGCGGAACGGATCGGTGTCCACCTGCTCGACGGCGCGCGCGCCGAGGTTGCCGTAGCCGACGACCAACACCGCCGCGACGAAGACGGCCGTCGGCATCGACGCTCGCGGGGCCGTTGAGAGGACCGCGAGTCCCGTGGCGGCCAGCGCGAACCCTGCCAGCCCGTTGAGGCGGCCGTCCCGGCGGTCCTGTGGCCGGGCGAACAGGTCGAACAGCCGCCCCTCGTTGATCACGAACGCCGCGAGAAGTGCTACGACGGCAAAGGGGGCGGCCACCGCACGTCCGAGTTCGGGGGCGGCGAGCGCGAGCGTTCCGACGGCCGCGAACCCTCCCGCCCGCCGAAGGGTGGACGTCACACCCATCGCTACCTGCGATGGCCACTTAACGCTCCCGACACGCCCCTCGTGGTTCGCCGCCCCCTTGGCTGTCGGACCCGTTGTGCTTTTGAGCCGGCGACGCCTGCGATTCGTGTGGGACTGTACGACCGGTATCTCGCGCTCAGACACCACCTCCACGACGGCGCCCCGCCCGCCCACGTCGCCTTTGTCCTCACCGAGCGCGACCTGCTGGAACAGGGAGCCTACGACCGTCTCGAACGCGTTCTCCGCTGGGCGTTCGAGTACGGTGCCGACCGCGTCACCGTCTCGGTGAGTGTTCTCGACGAGGCGGTGGTGCCGACGCTCGAACGCGAACTCCGGTCGGTCGACGCGCCCCGACCGGTGGCGGTCCGGGCTCCGGACGACACCGAACCCGTCGCCGCCCCCGTTCAGGTGAACGTCGGCCTCGGCGGCAAGGGTGAGTTCGCCGCCGCCGTCCGCTCGCTCGCAGAGGAGGTCGACGCCGGCCGGCTCGACCCTGCCGACGTCGACGAGACCGACGTGGAGCGTCGTCTGGTCTTTCCGGACGAACCCGACCTTCTGGTCAAGACGGGAGCCGAACGCCTCTCCGATTTCATGATCTGGCAGTCCGTCTACTCGGAACTGTACTTCACCGACGTGAACTGGCGGGACGTGCGCAAGCGCGATTACCTCCGGGCGGTGCTCGATTACCAGAACCGCCAGCGACGGTTCGGCCGATAAGCCGAAGCACACCGCGACAGCACGGGCAGTCGGCGCCGATCGATGACGGCCGAGGTCGGGGCCGGGGATCCGGACACCGGTTGGGGTCAGTCATCGTTGTCGGGTGGCGGCGTTCGAGCGGTCGTCGGAAAGAACTTCTCGGGGCTTGCATGCTCGAACGATCCCACGTGTGTGCCGTCCAGCGTCCGGATGTGGGTGTACATCCGCCCGGTTCGAGCGGCGGTTCGGGCGAGTTCTCCGGCGTCATGCCGTCGGACGCTCCCGGCGACGAGAACGGCGGTCCGGCTCTCGGGGTCGAGACACTCGGTCACCAGAAAGATGCGGGTGGCGGTCGTCCCGCGGTAGACGTCGTAGCGCGGGTAGCTGCCGGCATCGTGCGCCGAGGCGACCGAGTCGGCCTCGCTCCCGGAGACGACGTGGACGAGTCCGTACCGGTCGGTTACGCCGGCCTCGCGGGGCCGGGGCTCGGTGTGTCCCGCCGCAACCGTCACCGTCTCCCACCCGTCGTCCGCCCGGTCGGCCGATATGGCGTTCATATCGGCTATCGTCGCCTGCCAAGCCTGCTTGTTACGGGCCGCGTAGGCGGCGAGACGCTCCGCGTCGTCGATGTCGTCGTCGCCGGCCGCTGGCATATGTGGTGTTTCGGGTTACACGGACAAAAACGGCCGTGACGGCCGTCGCTCAGGCCCGGACGCCGAACGCCGCCTCCAACAGAAACGAGATGACAAACATCAGCGTACCCGCGGCGTACAGCTTGGTCCCCGGGTCGACCCGGTCCCGCGGATCGAGGCCGTACCACTTCCAAGGCGGGACACGGTCGAGAACCGCCTCGAACCCGGTCGGCCGGCCGCCGCGGCCGGCGTGGTTCGGCGCGGTGTCGGTTCCCGCTTCGGACCGCGATGGCCACCAGAGCACGGTCGCGTAGCCGACGCAGACGACACCGGAGATAAAGAGGCCGATCTTGACACCGACCATCCCACGTCCCGCCGCGAGGCTCACGGGTGCGGTCAGCAGAACTGCCGCCGCCGTCGACCCGACCGCGTAGCCGACGAGATCAAGCAGGCGCCGCCCCCACCGGCCTGCCGACCGCGGCGTCGTGGTCATGACTCCGGGCCACCCCACCCGCGGATCGCTCCGACGACCCGCATCATTCGTCTGGACCGGAGCCGAGGGTGTACCGATCGAGGTCGACCGTCGATCCGGGGTCGACCTCGCCGTCGCGGTGGCGGTGACACCGGCTCGTCCGCCCGGTCGGTCCTACCCGGTACGTTTCGGGCGTGGCGTTGTCACAGTCGCTGCCGAACGCGTCGGCCAGCGTTCGCCGTGCGGCCCCGAGTTCGCCCGCTTCCAGCCTCGCCAGCGCATCGTCTACCGGTCGCTTTGCCTTCGGGGGCAGTGTGACATCGCCGAACAGTTCGTCTCGAATCGTTGCGACATCCGCGTTCGCACCACCCCGGCCGAACACGGACGCGACCCGATCGGTCAGGGATCTGTCGGCCTGTGACCGTTCCCGGAGGACCGTCCGGAGCGTCTCGATCCGGTCGAAGAGTTCCTCGTCGAGGTCGGCGAATTCGGGCGGTCTGACCTTCATCGGACAACGCGTGCTGAACGGACAGCCGGTCGGTTGCTCGCGTGGCGTCGGCGGCGTTCCTTGGAGCGTGATCCGGTTTGTCTCCTGTGTCGGCTCCGCCGTTGGCACCGCCGAGAGAAGCGAGATGGTGTAGGGGTTTGCGGGGGTCTCGAACAGCGTCTCCGTCTCGCCGAACTCGAGTACGTTACCGAGATACATCACCGCAACCCGGTCACACGCATGCCGTACGACCGAGAGGTCGTGGGCGATAAACAGGTACGTGAGGTCGTACTCGGCCTGCAGGTCATCGAGGAGATTGAGCACCTGTGCCTGCACGGAGACATCGAGCGCCGAGACGGGTTCGTCGAGAACGAGAAATTCGGGATGTAACGCGAGCGCCCTCGCGATGGCGACACGCTGGCGCTGGCCGCCCGAGAACTGGTGGGGATACCGGTGATAATGTTCCGGCCGGAGTCCCACGTCCTCCAGCAGGGTGCGAACCCGCGCCCGCCGGCGCGGTGGTGTTTTCCAGCCGTGTGCGTCGAGCGGTTCGCGGACGAGTTCGCCGACCGTCATCCGCTCGTTGAGGCTGGAGTCGGGGTCCTGAAACACCATCCCCACGTTGCGACGCCATCCCTCACGCTCCGTGGCCGACATCTCGGCCAGGTCGCGCCCGTCATACCGGATGGTGCCAGCCGTCTCCCGTTCGAGTTGAAGAAGGGTCCGTCCGAGTGTGGTCTTTCCACACCCCGACTCCCCGACGAGGCCAAGCGTCTCCCCTCGCCGAATATCGAAGCTCACCCCATCGACCGCCCTGACCGCCGCCGACCTGAACGGACCCGAACCGACCTCGTAGTGTTTCTCCACGCCACGCACCTCGATCAACGGCTCACCCGTGGGGTCGCCCCGACGCGTGTTCTCGCCGGCGCTCGCGGTCCCCGACGGTTCTCGCCGGTCGGCTCTCGCAGGCTCTCCCCGTCGAGTCCCGGCATCGACGTTTGCAGCGACCCCCGACTCTGAATCCGAGTTGGAGTTGGAGTCGGAACTGGTGTCGGCATCCTCCGGGTACAGCAGGCAGGCCACCGTGTGGTCCGACTCGTCGGTGGTCACTCCCGTCGACTCCGGGTGAACCCGCTCGCACTCCCCGAACGCCTTCGGGCAGCGCGGCGCGAACCGGCAGGCCGTTGGCGCATCCGTCGGCGTCGGCACCTCGCCCTCGATGGTCCGCAGCCGCCGTGTTTCCGACTGCGCGCCCGGGATACTCGCCAGTAGCCCCTCGGTGTACGGATGCGCCGGTTCGGCAAACAGCGTCTCGACGTCAGCCGTCTCGACGATCTCCCCGGCGTACATGACGTTCACCCGATCGCAGACGTCCGCGATCACGCCCATGTCGTGTGTGATGAACAGAATCGCCAGCTCCCGCTCGGCCTGCAGTCGCTTGAGGAGTTCGAGAACCTTTGCCTGGGTGGTGGCATCCAGCGCCGTCGTCGGCTCGTCGGCGATCAACACCTCGGGATCACAGGCAAGCGCCATGGCGATCACCGCGCGCTGGCGCTGGCCGCCCGAGAACTGGTGGGGGTGTTCGTCGAGCCGACGCTGTGCGTCCGCGATGCCGACTGACTCCAGCAACTCGACCGCCTCCGCCGTCGCCGCCGCCCCGCGAAGCCCGCGGTGGATGCGCAGCGCCTCCTTGATCTGGTTCCCGACGGTGTACACCGGGTTGAGCCGCGAGAGTGGATCCTGAAACACCATCGCGACCTTTCCGCCACGAACCGCCCGCCACTCCGCATCGGAGCTCCCGACCAACTCCGCACCGTCAAAACGGATGCTACTGTCGGGGTCGATCCGACCCGGCGCGTCGATCAACCCCATGATCGAACGGGCGGTCACGCTCTTGCCGGATCCGGACTCACCGACCAGTCCGACCGTCTCGCCCGGACACACGTCGAAGTCGATTCCGTCGACGGCTCTGATCGTCTCCTTATCGGTCTCGAAGGTCGTCCGAAGGCCCTCCACGGCGAGAACCGGCTCGCTGGCGCGCTCCCGTGTCCGTTCTGTCGGTCCCGCTCTGTGGTCGGTCACGCGCCACCTCCGCCGGCCGTCGTGCTCTCGACGTCGGCCGTGTCGCCCTCGCTCTCCGGATCGATGGCGTCGCGGAGACCGTCTCCAAGCGCGTTGAACCCGGTCACTACGAGGGTGACGAGGATGCCCGGCAGAAGCGAGATATGCCACGAGGCGGTCGCCACGTACGGCTGTCCGACGCTGACGGCGCGACCCCACTCCGGCGTCGGGGGTGTGATCCCGAGGCCGAGAAAGGAGAGTCCGGCGACGGAGATGACGACCCCGCCCAAACTCATCGATGCGTACACCATCATGTACCCGACGATGTACGGCGCCATGTGTTTGCGCATGATCACCGCCGGCGACTGGCCGAAACTCCGCGCCGCGTCGATCCACGTCGCCTCCGCGACCTGTAGTGCGGGCCCGCGGACGGCCCGCCAAAGGTGTGGCCAGTTGACCAGGGCCAACACCAACGTCAACAGGACGGCACCGTCGTAGACCTCGGCGAGCCAGGTCCCCTGAAACACCACCACGACCAGGATGAGCACCATCAACAACGGGAGCGATTTTATCGAGTCGCTCGTGAGGACAACAAGCAGATCAACCACCCCCTTGTAGTACGCGGTGATCGTGGCCATGGCCATCCCGATCACACCGGAGATGAGCATCGACGCGACGCCGATGCTCAGGGAGATGCGTGCACCCTCGGCCAGAAAGGTGAACAGGTCCTTCCCGCTCGGGAGGGTTCCGAACGGGTGGAACCGGCCGTACGCGTCGTAGGTCCACGGTCCCACGTTCCGGCTCGGTCCCTCCGATCCCGACCTGAGGTTGGCGTCCCCGACCGCGATAGTCTCGACTCCGCCCGTCCTCGCGTCGTAATACTTGATCTCGTGGTCGTAGGGGTTGAGGATGTTCCGGTCGGCGGTGGTCGGACCCATAGCCGGCGCGAAAAGCGCCATGACCACGAACGCCAACACGATGACGAGGCCGAACTGCCCCCATCGATGGCTCCGTAGCCGGTCGATCACGTCGTCTCGTGGCGTCCAGTCGGCGCGCCGGTAGTGACGACGGTAGGTGCGATAGCCGAGCCAGAGCCACGCCAAGAACACGAACGCGTAGGTGTAGATGAGCCCGACCCGGACGAGCCAGGCGTGTTTGGGTTCGACCCCGGCGAACGTCGACCGCCACGGCCCATCGGCACCCGTCCGCCAGCCCTGAGTGGGAATCGTCTCCCGCGAGAGCAGTGTCGGCACCGACCGAGCGGCCGACCGGAGACCGTCGAGTGCCTCGGGCGAGAGGCCGGGGACCGCCCGTCCCAGCCCCGCGACGAGTGCGGCCCCCGTCTGCAGAACGGCGCCGAACTCGACGCCGAGCAGGACCAACAGGCCAACCGCCCACAACACCGCGGGGGTCGGGGTCGCCGCGATGCGTTCGGTGAGTGACGCCGTTTTCTCGCCGGTTGCGGTGCTCCCCTCGGCGTGGCCGCCCTCCGTGTCCACCGGTGGTGTTCTATCGTGCATCGTCTCAGCTCCGTTCGTATCCCACACGGGGATCGATCAGCGTGTAGAGAAAGTCCTGCAGGATGTTCGCGGCGACGAGCAGCAGAATAAAGATGTACATGAGCGAGATCACGAGCGGCAGGTCACCTTGCACGGTGGCTTGGAAGAACAGGTATCCGAGCCCGTTGATCGCGAACACGGTTTCCACCAGCACCGAACCCCCGATGAGCAGAAACGCCTCGGCTGTGATGATCGGGACGAGCGGGATGAGGGCGTTCCGGAAGACGTGTTTCCAGATCAGCCGCCGACTCGAAACGCCTTTTGCCCGTGCGGCCTCAATGTAGTCGGCGTTGATGATCTCGAGAACGGCTGTTCGTCCGATGCGCATCTCGTTGCCCATCGACGCCGAACCGAGCACCAGCGCGGCCGGGGCGACCTGCTTGACCGCGACCGCAACCTGCGTCCACGCCTCGCCCGGACGCGTGATGAGGATTCTCGGGCGGGCGAAGACGCTCAGGTCCGGCGGCGTAACGACCTGTGTCGACACCCACAGCCGCTCCCAGTCGACCCCGACCAGCGCCTGAGACTGTGACAGCACGGTAACGATGATGACCGCGAGCCAGAAGTTCGGCATCGCTCGCCAGACGATCCCCCCCAATGAGGCGACGTAATCACCGAGCGTGTTGGGGTTGAGCCCCGCGTACACCCCCAGCGGGATGCCGACACAGAGCGCGATCAGCACGGACCAGAACCCCAGCCAGATCGTTCGCGGAGCGTAGATGGCGATGAGGTCGTTGACGCGCGTGCCGGGACTGATCACCCACGACCGGCCGAGCTGGAAGGTGACCATCTCCCACATGAAGTCGATGTACTGCTCCCACAACGGATCGGTGAGGCCAAGCTGTTCGCGAAGCTGATAGTACTCCGGCGATCCGACCTGTTGTGCCCCGAGAATCGCCGCCGCGGGATCGATCGGTCCCAGCCGAACGATCAGAAAAGCAACGGTCGTACCTAAAAACACGACCGGAACCGCGAGCAACACCCGCCGTGCGAAGTAACTCCAACGGCTCACCGACGGCTCCCCGACCGGGCCGTCGCGTTCGGTCCCGCCCGCGCCGCGCGGATTCCCGTGTCACTCATGCTCGAAGAGCGTCACGTCGTCGAACTTCTGTCGCGACCCGCCCATGCCCCCGTCGGGTTCGATATCGACCCAGTCGTACCAGAACCGCTCGCCGAGCGAGTGGTAGACGCTGAGAATCCCGACGTCCTCCCAGTTGGCCTCCTCCATCTCGATGTACGCTCCCTCCCGGCCCCGCTGTGCGGCGTCCGTCGGCTCGGGATTGTCTCGAATCGTCCCGTAGGCCTCGGTCGCCCGGCCGGCGGCATCGCCGGTGTCGGCACTCCAGTTCGTGAACGAGATAGGGGCATCGGTTGAGGTGTCCGTCTGTGGTGGGTTGAGCAGCTGTAGAAAGTTGTCCGGCGCTGGCCAGTCCGCGATCCAACCCAGGGTGTACGCCTCCAAATCCCCGTTGCGACCGCGTTCGGTCAACGTCGAGAACGGCGCTCGTTGGATCTCCATCTCGATGTGCGCCCTCGCCAGCTGATCGCGCAGAATCTGGGCCATCTGTCGCCAGGAGTCGGACTCGTACTGCGTCCATTCGATCTGGAACGGATCGTCCGGGCCGTACCCCGCATCCTCCATGATCCGTGCGGCCGCGTCGAGCCGACTCTCGTTGTAGCCGTACGGGTAGGCGTTCCGCGCGTGTTCGTCGTATGCCTCCGCGCCGCCGGGGTAGACACCCGGCGGACTGAAATGATAAGCCGGCTCGCCGCGTTGTTTGAACACCTCGTCGACGAGGAGATGCTGGTTGGTCGCGTACGCAAACGCCTGCCGGACCGGCTTCGGAACGACGGCAGTGTTGAACCCGACGTAGTACACCGAAATCTCCGGCACGGCGAGATAGTTGGCGGTCAGCCCGTTGCGCAACTCCCCGTAGGTTCCGTGTTCGCGTCCTCGGTCGTCGGTCCGGTCGACGCCCACCTTCGAGGGATCGTACTGTGCGGTCGGCAGGCCGAACAGGTCGGCGTTTTGATTCATCGCGTGATTGTACGCCGCCTGATCGTCTTCGATGATGTCCCAGTGAACGCCACCGTTCGAGACGTCGCCGCCGTGGTAGTCGTCGAACCGTCTGATGTCCGCGCTGGTCCCTTGAGTCCAGTCCTCGAACTCGTACGGCCCCGCCCCGACCGGGTCGCTCTGTGCGAACGTCTCGTACGGTATCTCCCCGTCGTAGCCGTCGATATCGCCGACGATGCCCTCCGGCACCACGGCGAACGCGGAGTACGCCAGCATCTCGAGAACGGCATGAAACGGCTCCTGTAGCCGGATTTCGAGCGTCCTGTCGTCGACGGCGCTGACCCCGAGTTCCCCTTCCTCGGGTCGGGTAACCCCCAGTGAGTCGATGACGAACCGCGTGCGCCGGCTGTTTTCCGAAAACGCCAATCGGTGTAACGAGTAGACGAAGTCCTGTGCCGTGACCTCGCTGCCGTCGTGAAACTGTGCGTCGGTGAGCGAAAACGTGTACGTGGTAAAGTCGTCCGAGGTTTCGTACTCCGTCGCCAACAACGCCTCAACCTCTGCGACCCCGTTTGGGTAGTTCATCAGACCGTCGAAGACGTTCTCAATAACGGCTCCCGAGGCCGTGTCGGTCGCCGCGACCGGATCGAGGGTGGTGATCGTCGAGTTGATCAGGTTGAACGTCGCGTCGGGATCCGGTTCACCTCGCTCCGTTCCGGCGTTGTCGGTCCCCGCCCCCGTTTCGGCATCGCCGCCCCCGCCACATCCCGCAACCGCGGCGGCGGCGGCGACACCCCCCGTTCCCTGCAGAAATGCCCGTCGTGAGACGCCTTCTTCCGAGTTGTTTGTTGCCATGCCTCACTATCCGGTCGGACGAAACGACTGTACGATATTAAATGGCGCGCCCGAGGCTCGCTCGGTCCCGGCCCGACGCTACTCGGTCGTGCCGTCCTGTCCGTCGAGTTCGGCCGACAGTTCCTCCGCGCTCGCGCGTGGCAACTGCTCGCGCAGGCGGCCAACGACCTCCCGTGTCTCGACCAGCGACGACCCCGCGACTGCCCTGACCAGCGCAACCGCTCGTTCGGTTCGGGTGTGTCGCCATGACGCCTCGCGGGACTCGTAGGTGCGGATCGCCCGAAGAAAGTCCACCTTCGAGAACTCTGGCCAGTACGGCGCACAGAAAAAGACGGCCGCCTCGTTGCCGTTGGCGTGCCACGGTAGAAAGTTGCTCGTCCGTTCGTCGCCGCCCGTGCGGACGATCAGATCAACGTCCCGGACCGGCCGGGCGTAGAGTCGACGCTCGATTTCGGCCGCGTCCACGTTTTCGGCGTCGAGGCTGCCGGCATCGACCGCCTCCAACGTGTCGCGGGCCGCCTCCAGGAGTTCCGCGCGCCCGCCGTACGCCAGTGCGACGTTCAGCCGGAAGCGGTCGTAGGATCGGGTTCGCTTCTCGGCGTAGGCAACGGCGTCCCGGACCCGGTCGGGCAGGCGGGACACATCGCCCAGCGCCCGGATACACACCTCGTTTTCGTGGATTTCGGTCGCGTCGGCGAACTCCCGGAGTTTCGACTCGATGAGGTCGAACAGCTGATCCCGTTCCTCGGGCGGGCGTTCGAAGTTTTCCGTCGAAAACGCATAGAGGGTGAGTTCCTCGACACCAAGCTCCTGACACCAGCGTAACACCTGCTCCGTTGTCTGGGCTCCCTCCCGGTGGCCGTCGGTCGCACCTCCACCACGCTCCCGGGCGTACCGCCGGTTGCCGTCCTGGATGATCGCAACGTGGTTGGGGCCGCCGTCGATGTCGCGTCTGAGCAGGCGCTCGTAGGCCCGGTCGGCCCACCGACGGAGCCGTGAGTGCATGCGCGAACGGTCGCCCCCGACCGGTATGGGTCTTGTCATTACGGGCCCTACCCCACGGTTCCCCGACCGTCCCGTTTTTCACGCTCGGGTACCTCATCCGGTATGATGAGCGATCCGGCCGAGGCGGTGGCGGCGTTCGATCACGTCCCCGAAACCGACCAGCAGTTCGAGAACGCACTCGCGAAGGCTCGGGACGGCCACCGCCTCACCGTCGACGACGGCGTCGAACTCCTGACGACCGGCACCGACCGCGCCGGAATCGACCCCGTTCGCAAGGAACGCGTACTGGAGGCGGCCGACCGCCGGCGCGCCGAGGTGGCTGGCGACGACGTCACCTTTGTCGCCAACCTCAACAACAACGTCACGACGGCCTGTGACACGGGCTGTCTGTTCTGTAACTTCAAGGACCGCGCGTCGGCGTTCGAGACGGACGCGCCCGACGACCACGGCGGCTTCACCAAGACACCCGCCGACTCCCGACGTGCGGTCGAGGAGGCCCTCGACTCGGGCATCTACGAGGTGTGCTCGGTCAGCGGCCTCCACCCAGCCTTCGCGCTTGATGCCGACCACCGCGAACTGCTCGAGGCGGCCGATGATCCCGAACGGCTGAACTACCGGTCGCCCGAGGCCTACACCACGTCGCCGGGCACCTACGCCGAGCAGATCCGCGCCATGTCCGTCGACGGCGTCCACGTCCACTCGATCACCCCCGAGGAGGCCTACCACGCTCGCAGAGGAACCGACCGCTCCTACGAGTCGGTGTATCGCCGCCTCCGCGAGGCCGGCCTCGACAGCGTTCCCGGCACGGCCGCCGAGATACTCGTCGACGAGGTGCGGGACGTGATCTGTCCCGCGAAGATCGACACCGACGAGTGGCTCGCCGCGATGGAGGGTGCGATGGCCGCCGGCCTCCCCGTCACCGCGACGATCATGTACGGCCACGTCGAAACCGAGATGCACCGCGTCATGCATCTCAAACGGATCCGTGATCTGCAGGACCGAACCGGCGGCATCACCGAGTTCGTCCCCCTTTCTTTCGTCCACGAGCGGACGCCGTTGTACGAACAGGGCCTCGTCGACGGCGGCGCGAGCGACGCCGAGGACGAACTCATGATCGCCGTCTCCCGCCTTTTTCTCGACAACATCGAGCACATCCAGACCTCGTGGGCGAAGTTCGGCGACGAGAAGTCGTTGAAGACGCTCTCCTGCGGTGCAGACGATTTCATGGGGACGCTCCTCTCCGAGGAAATCACCAAGCGCGCGGGCGGCGACCACGGCGAGTTCCGGTCGGTCGCCGACTACGTCGACATGGTGACGGCGATCGGCCGGCGGCCGGTTGAGCGCTCGACCGACTACGAGCGCCGTCGCCCGATCGATCCGGCCGATACTCCCCACGGTCCCCGCCTCGGTCCCCGCGCCGACGGCACGCCGATGCTCGATCCCTCCCGGTCGCCGCCGGCGGACGACTGAGATGATGGCCACCACCCACGCGGCCGCCGGTCTTCTCCTTGCCGTCCCGTTAACCGTCGTGGCGCCCGACCTAGCTCCCGTCGCCGCCCTCGCCGGGGTCGCGGGCGGTGTCTTTCCCGATCTCGATCTGCTCGTCGGCGTCCACCGCAAGAGCCTCCACTTCCCCGACTACTACTGGGTGGGTGCAGTCCCTGCCCTCGCCGCCGCCGTTGTCGTGCCCGGACCAGCGGTCGTTGCAGTCGCGTACTTTTTTCTTTCCGCGGCCGTCCACTCGGTGGCCGATGCCTTCGGTGCCGGCACCGAACCCGTCCGTGGGAGCGGACCTCCGACGAGGCGGTGTACGTCCACTCCCGGAACCGGTGGGTCGCCCCCCGGTACTGGGTCCGTTACGACGGGGCACCCGAGGACTACCTTCTCACCGTGGTCTGTTTCTCGCCCGGACTCGTCGTCTTCGGACCGACCGTCCGTCGTGTGACCGTCGTCTTTCTGGTTGTCGGCGGGTGCTACACCCTCGTCCGCAAGCACCTCCCTCGAGTCGAGGAGCGGTTGTTTTAATCGTCGTCGGCCGCTGGGGGACGTGGCCGCCGTTCCTGCCTGCCCTCGCCGGCCGCTTGCCGCCGCTCCATCCCGTCGAGTGCCTCGTGGATGGGCGGGCGGAGCCACGACCCTGCCGCCGGTTGCCGGCCGTCGTCCCGCCGGTACCGCTCGGGTAGATACCGCTCGTGGGTCGGGAGTCGCTCCCACAGCGGAACGCTCGCCGACGCCGCGATATCCCGCAGTTCGCTGAGTTCGGGCCACGCGTAGTCGGGGTTGATGAAGTCCTCCGTCACCGGCGAGACGCCGCCCAGGTCGTCGACACCACAGTCGAGCAACTCGCGGGTCGGTGAGAGGTTGGGTGGAACCTGTACCGACACCTCGGTCGGCAGGGCTGCCCGGGCCATCGCGACCGTTTTACGCATCGTCTCGACGCTCGGTCGGTCGAAATCGGAACGCTCGTTCGGCACGACGTTCTGGATGATCACCTCCTGAACGTGGTCGTACCGCTCGTGGAGTTCTGCGATAGCGAGGAGGCTTTCGGCCCGGTCGCGGGGGGTTTCGCCGATGCCGACGAGGATCCCGGTGGTAAACGGGACGGACGTTTCGCCGGCCGCACGGATCGTCCCGAGCCGGCGCTCCGGGGTTTTTTTCCGACTCCCCGAGTGTGCGGCCACGTCTGCCGTCGTCTCCAACATCACGCCCATGCTCGCGTTCACCTCGGCGAGGCGGTCGAACTCCGCCTCGGTCAGATCGCCGGGGTTACTGTGAGGGAGCAGGCCGACGTCGAGCGCCATCTCGCAGGCGTCGTAGAGGTAGTCGAGCATCGAGTCACAGCCTAACGCGTCGAGACGGTCGTGGATCGCCGTGTACCGCTCGTCCGGGGCGTCACCGAAGGTAAAGAGCGCCTCGGTGCAGCCGGCCGCCACCCCGTGGCGCAGTTGCTCCCGGATTGCGTCCGGAGGCATCAGCGTCGCCTCGCCGGGAACGTCGTAGAACGAACAGTAGGTGCAGGTGTAGCGGCAGGCGGTCGTTAACGGCAGGAAAACGTTTCGAGCGAAGCTGAGCTCCGACGCCGGATCGATGTCCGCCGGCGTGACACCGAGTAGGGCGTCGACGGCATCGGCGCCGACGAGCGAATCGGGGTCGACCCGCTCGTCGTCGGTTTCGGGTGCCCGTGACACGATTTCGGATGATCGGCCGACAGTAAAAAAGGTATCACCCTTCGCCCGATCTCGTCACCTCCACTCGGCCGCCGTCGCCGCCGCCGAGGCCGACTCCCGCCGACCGGAGCCACGCCGCCGCCGCTCCCTCGCCGTGGAGCAACACCTCGACGAGGTCCTCGGGTTCGTCCACATCGGTCGACAACCGCATCGAGTCGACGACACGGACGGACGCCCCGACCGCGCGGGCGGTCCGGCGGTGGTCGCGGTAGGAGGTGCCATGGAAGTCGACCCGAAACTCGGGGTGGGAAACGACCAGACCGTTCGTTCCCCCACCCCGGCCCGGAGCGATGGCAACGCCAGCGTCGGCATCGGCGTCGGCCCCCTCGGCGTCGACGAGACGACACACCGCAGCCGGGGTTACGAGGCCGAGATCAGAGACGAGAACGGCCACCGGATCGTTCGCGTCCACACCGTCGAGACGGGCGTTCACCGCCGCCGAGAGCGGACGGTCGTCGACGGCGACGGGAACGGAAACGGAAGCCGAACTCAACTCGAGGGGTGCGGTCGCCACCACCTCCGGGTCGTGACCGGCGCGCTCGACGGCGCCGATCACATCACGGAGCATCGAGCGGGCAAACGCCGCCCGCTCGTCGTCGTCAAGAAACGGATCGAGCCGCGTTTTGGGCCGTGCCGCCTCGAACGGGACGAGCGTTCGCATCGGCGATCAGCCGAGCGGATCGCCCGGTCCCTGCTGGGAGCGCCAGTAGAGAACCCCCCCGATTACGAGCGCGACCACCATCAGGCCCCCGACGGCGTAGATGACCAACTGCTGGGTCTGCTGGGACTGTTGGGCGCTGTTTGCCTGTTCGGTCGCTCGGTTCGCGAGGTTGGTCGCGACCCCGAAACTCCCCTCCTCGTAGGCCGCAACCGCGTCCTCGTAGTTGGCCTGTGCGTCGCTGGGAGTTGCGCCGCTCGCCTCCGCATCCTCGATCGCGCTCCCGGCCTCGTCGATGGCCTCGCGCGCCGAGTCGCTCTCGGCGGTGTAGTGGTGGGTCTGCCAACTGTCGATCGTGTTGCTCGCCCCGCCCGCCTGTCCGCGTGTCAGTTCCATCAGCAGGAACTCGTGTGCCGGGTCGTAGCTGTAGGACTCGACCGTCGGGACGGTTCCGGTGACGCGAACCTCGACCTCGGCCGTGTCGCTACTCGCGGCGACGTCGAGCCCGGAGAAGGACTGCCCGGTCGGCTCGATGATGTCGACCTGCGAGCCGGTCTGGTCGTAGAACGTCACGGTCCACGAGACGTCTGTCAGTCCCGTCTCGCCCGACAGTTGCCACTGCTCGCTCTGGGGGTTCCGGTACAGTTCCTCCAGCGTGACCGTCGCCGAAATCTGCGTGCCGACTTCGCCCTCCGAAGGGATATCCTCGTCAGTGACGGACACTGCTGCCGCCGGGACCATCGCGGCGAGCAGAACGATGACCGCGGCGAGGACGACCCTAAAAGAGCGATTCCAGTTCGTCCTCGTCATCTTCGACTAGGTTTTGGAGGTTGGCTTCGCTCTCTTCGCGGATCTCGCTGATGTTGTCCTGCGCTTCGATCGCTACCTGCTGGAGTTCCTTGATTCGGGGAACGTTCGTGGCCCCCGACAGCAAGATTGCGGAGGCGACGAAGTCGCTGTCGTTGACGGGGTAATCGCCGCCTCGAACCTCCATGCTTCCGGTCTGCTCTTCGAGCCATTTCCGCCCGCGTTCGATCCCTTTCCGATTGAGGTACGCGGAGGGACCGGCCATCACGAGGAGGGCGCGTTCGGTCCCGTCGAGTTCGCAGGGGAGTGTCAGGCGACCAAGCGCCGCCTTGCGGACGAGACTCGTGATACGATTGGTGGTGTTTGCGGAGTCGAGTTGATCCTCGATCGACTGTTCGCTGCCGGTGAGTTTCGACAACAGCCCGTTCGACTGTTGTTTGCGTTCGACCGTCTCGGAGGCGTACCCGACCGTTGAGACACCGCCGCTGGAAAGGGTGTTGATGATCTCCGAACTGTCGACGACCGACTCGGCGACCTCTTGGCCCTGACGGACCTCGCCAGCGCCAAACAGGATGCCGAATCGGCGAACGATCTCGTCGTTGATCTCGTCGTAGCCGCTCTGGACGGACTCGCCCGTCTTTCGCCACGCGTCGTTGTCGAACACGAGGAGGTTGTCGACCTCGTTGACGAGCGTCTGGAACGAACGGGCGGCGTTGAGCGTGTAGATTCCCCCCTCGTCGCTTCCGGGGAGGATGCCGAGCCCATAGACCGGTTCCGTGTAGATTGTCTTGAGATGTTTCGCCAAAACGGGCGATCCGCCGCTTCCGGTGCCGCCGCCCAGTCCGGCGACGACGAGAAAGGCATCCACCTCGTGGACCGGGATATTGTCGATAGCGCCCTGAATCTCGCCGATGTCCTCCTCGGCGATTTCGGCCCCGAGTTCGTTGTCCGCGCCCACGCCGTGCCCTTTCACCCGAGACTGGCCGATGAGGACGCGCTGATCCTGCGGAATGTTTTCGAGGCCCATCAGGTCGGCCTTCGCCGTGTTGACCGCCACCGCCGCGCGAACGATTTCGCTCCCGGTACGCTGGTCATACTCGAGGAACTTATCAACGACCTTGCCACCGGCCTGTCCGAAGCCGATCATGGCCAACTTCATAATCTCATACCCCTTGTCATTGGGAATAACGCAGGTGGAAAGCGGGCATAAACCTTGTGGGAGACGTCGCCGTCAGCCGCCGATTCCATGCGTCAAACCGATAGACAACAGCGGGGTGATTCCGACCGCCGGTCGTCTGACGCCCGTCTGTCGCCGGTTAGTGGCTCCTGAGGTACTCTCCGAGTGTCGTCAGGTCGCTCTCGGTCACGCCGAACGTCCCGATATCGTTGCGGTCGGTCGTGTTGTCGAACTGTAGCGAACGGTACTGGTCGGCACCCATCGGCGCGCCGGGGACGCTTCCGAGGGCCGTTAGCCCGATCTTGGCCAGTCCCATGGGGACGGGGAGCACCGTCGTCGACCGGCCGTCGCTCTCGTGGACCTGTCTGGCGATCTCGGCGAGAGTGAGTCGCTCGGGGCCACCGATCTCGTACACGCCACCGTCGTGGGCGTCGTCCTCGATCGAGTCGGCGAGCATCGGGACCAGATCCTCGACCCAGACGGGTTGGAAGCGTGTCTTTCCCCCACCCGGGAGGGGCGCGAGATACGGCGGCGCGAGTTTCTTCGTGAAGGGGACAAACTCACCGCTGTCGCCGAAGATCACCGACGGCCGGAAGATCACACACCGCAACGACGATGATTTGACGATCTCCTCGGCGGCCCCTTTCGCACGGATGTACGCCGTCGCCCCGTCGGGGTCGGCACCGAGCGCACTCATCTGGAGGATCCGTTCGATACCGACCTCCTCGGCCGCGTCGACGACGTTTCGGGTTCCCTGCCGATGAACCCGGTCGTGCATCTCGTCGCCGCCCGAGGGCTTGAACAACGGCGAGAGCGCGACCAGATTGATGACCGCGTCCTGCCCGCGCATCGGTTCGACCAGCGAGTCGTACGCCGTCACATCGCCCATCGCCTTCTCGACACCGCCCGGCAGATCGCCGTCGCTCGGCGTCCGGGACAGCGCCGTTACGGAGTGGCCGCGGGTCTTCAACTCGCGACACAGGTATCGACCGACGAATCCGCTTCCGCCGGTTACCAGAATCTTCATGCCTCGTAGGTATCCGTGTGCTGACCTAAAACTAACGCGCTCGCCGCCGTCGGTGTTTCCGGTTCCTCGGCCCGCGGCCACGACCCGGGGGATTAATCCCGTCGCCCGGTATACTGGGGTATGCTCCTCACGCTCGAGGGCCTCGACGGTAGCGGCAAAACGACCGCGTGGCGGGCGCTCCGAGACCGCTACCCCGAGGCGGTGTTCACCCGCGAGCCGACAGACTCGTGGTACGGCGACGCCGTCGCCCGATCGATCGCCAACGACGACGCTGATCCCGTGGCCGAGCTGTTTCTTTACACCGCCGACCACGCAGACCACCTTTCTCGGGTGATCCGACCGGCGCTTGACGAGGGATCGCCCGTCGTCTCCGATCGCTACTCCGACTCCCGGATCGCCTACCAGGCCGCGACACTCGACGGCTCCCGCGTCGACGACCCGTTCTCGTACGTCCGGTCGATCCATGAACCATTCTCCCGGTCGCCGGACGCGACGCTGTATTTCGATGTCGATCCCGAGACGGCCGTCGACCGAAGCGGCGGGACGAACAAGTTCGAACGCGTCGACTACCTTCGTGACGTTCGGGAGGGCTACGAACGGCTACTGGACAACGACCCCGGCCGGTTCGTCCGCATCGACGCCACCCGGCCGGTGGAGGCGGTGCGTGGGGACGTGACGGCGGCGGTCGACCGGCTGATCGACTAGCGCGCCGTATCGGGCAGCTCGTACTCGTCCGGCGCGGGGACGTACAGTACGTCGATGGTTACGCCCAGCCCCATCGGCAGTCCGACCATCAGCCCGAGGGCGGCGGCCGTGCTCCCGAGGTCGACGCCCACGCCGAGGCTGAACGCCCCGATCGTCGTCACCGCGAGAACGACCGGCACGATGAACACGGTGTAAACGACCGCCCCCCATCGCGTGTCGAGTTGAATCCGAAAGAACCGGGTCATCACGGCTGCGAGAAGGGTGTTGCCGACGAGAACGACGCCCATCAGGACGATGTCGAGAACCGTCGCCATGGTAGGATGACGGGCTCGACCGGCTTTGGCCTGTCGACTCAGCCCCCGCCCGTCCGGCGCGCCCGGGCGACCAGTCCCGCGACCGGATCGACGTAGTCGTAGCCCGGGATGAGCCCCTGCACGTAGGTTCCCTCTGCGTAGTTGACGATTGCCGCCGCGTCCTCGACGCCCCGGCGCTCGTTGATGTCGGTGAACGACGCCTCGATAACGATCTCGTCGGCCGTCGCGCGGACCGTCGGCTCCGGCGTGTCGTCACCGCGCATGGCACCCCCGACGTCTTCCATCCGTCGCTCGAACGTTTCTAGCCACCCCTCCTCGACCACGTCGGCCACGTCGTCGTCGACGGCCGCAGAAAGCAACGGTGCTCGCATCCGTACCTCGAAGTCGATCCGGCCGTCCGTCTCCGTCGCCGTCATCACGGCCTCGAACGCCGTGGTCGTCAGTTCGAATCGCCCGCCCTCGATCGGATCGAACGTGTCGTCGTCACGGACCGCACGCTTGACCCGCCTCGGCGTCTCTGTCATGATCGGATGGACGTCGTGAGCGGGCAAAAGTCCCTCGCGTCGTGGCTGCCCGTTCCTTCCGGTCCCCGGCGGCAACGCCGGCGGCGGCACGTTTAAGTTTCTTCCCCGATTGGCCAAATATGACGCTTTGTCTGGAGGGCCGAAGCGTCAGCGGGGACCAATCAGGGCGGCAGGCGACCGTACGGACCCCTCTTTCCCCGTACGATCGCTTCTCGCTTTTCAGTTCACATGACGCTTCTCCCGACCAGTACCTCGCTCACAACCCTTGAGGACGGACTGAGAACACTCGGCTTCTCTACACCGTGTGCTCGTCCGGACGGTACCCGAGAAGGGATTCGAGTCATGGCCGGTCCGATCACCCTTCGATCCGAGTTTGAGCGCCTCACTCGATGCGAGGGAGGGGATTCGAACCCCCGAACTCCTTCGAGAGCGGGTCTTAAGCCCGCCGCCTTTGGCCTAGCTCAGCCACCCTCGCTCCACAACCTCAGTTTTCCACTGCCCCCGAAGTGACTTTCGGTCCCCCGGGCGGGACCGACGGTGTCACTCCGGTTCCTGAAACTCGACGGACGCGCCGAGAATCTCCGCAAGCGACGAGACGGTGTCGCGAAGCTCCTCGATCCGTCGACTCTGCCGGTCGAGCTGTTTCTCTGCCTCCGCAAGCGACGTTTCGAGGGTTGCCACCTCGTCCTGCAGGCCGTCGGACACCTCCGCCGATAGGGTGTCGAGCGCACCGCGCACGTCGTCTACCTCGCTCGCCGACACGAGGCCGTGTTCCTCCGGGTTCGTGAGCATCCGCCGGTTCGAGAGGATGGCCTCCGAGACGCTCTCGCTACCGTCAGGCAGCGTGATGGTCAGCGGCCCGGCGGCGTCGACGGTATCCGCTTCCGAGTCGGTCGAATCGTCGACCACTCTCGCTTTGGGTTCTGCCGGGTCGTCGGTGCCGTCGGCGTCGTCGGCGCTGGCCGGACGCGCCTCGGCTTCGGCCCCGCCGTCCGCTCCGGTGGCGTCCGAGCGCTCGGCATCGGTGCCGGCCCCGTTGGCTGGATTGATCTTCATACCCCACGTATCGGGCTTCTCGGTGATAAACCATCGTCAGACAATAATAAGTCATCCGACAGGTATGCCGCCCGGTCGTCTCGGAAGTGGCCTCACCCGCACGGGAGCGCATACGGCCGTCTAGCGGCGGTCTCGGGGGCTACCGCCCGCGGTACCACCGGAGGACACGCAAGCCGACGCCGACAACACCGCCACCGAACGGCACCGCTCCGGCGAGTGTTGCGGTGACGGACCCACCGACGACGAACTGCCACGCCGCGACCCCGACCGTGAGGGTCAACAGCAGCCCCCGGTCGGTCGGAGGGATCGATCACCGGTCACAGTGTCGTGTGTTGCGTTCGGTCGCGGATGCGCTGTACGGGACCGCTTGCCTCGTTCTGGCCCGCCTGCGTCGCAGTCTCACACTGACCCGTACAACCCCTCGACCCGGCGGTCGAACGCCGACACGATGCGGTCGGTGACCGGCCCGCCGCCGACGGCAACACCGTCAACCGATCCGATGGGCCGGACCTCCCACGTCGTGTTCGTCAGGAACGCCTCGTCGGCCGAGCGAACGTCCTCGACGCCGTACCACCCCGTCTCGACCGGGATGTCGCGGTCCCGGGCGATGTCCAGAACGACCGCACGCGTCACACCCGACAGGATGGGTCCCGAGAGTCCGGGTGTCCGGAGAACGCCGTCGTCGATAAAAAAGACGTTGCTCGTCGCCCCCTCTGCGACGTTCCCATCGACGTCGCGGACGAGCGCCTCGTCGGCGTCGGTCCCCCGGAGTTCGAGGCGTGCGAGGATCCCGCCGAGGTAGTTGTGGGTCTTTACGTCGGCGGGCATCGCCGCCTCGGGGGTCCGGCGCGACTCGACGGTCCGCACCGTCGCCGGCCCGCCCCACACCGGCGTCCCCTCGACCCCGCCCCGCGGGAGCGGTTTGACGACGACGACGACCGTCGGGTCCACCTCGGCCGCGGGCGTGAGTTTGCCGGCCTGAACGCCCCGCGTCACCGACGCCCGGACGTACGCGTCTTTGAGGCCGTTCGCGTCGAGTGTCGCTCGGATCCGGTCATGGAGGTCGTCCGGGACCGCTTCGGGCATCCCGAGTGTCTCGCAGGTGCCGTTGAGTCGGTCGCGGTGGGCCGCCCACTCGAAGACGGTCCCACCGTACGCCCGGAGCGTTTCGAAGGCGGCATCGCCGTACTGGAAGCCACGATCCTCGACGCTCACGGTCGCCTCCCCCGCCTCGACCAGTTCGCCGTTCACGTGGTACTGCACAGGTCCAGAAAGTTCCGAACGAGGTGTTTGCCGTTCTCCGTCAGGATGCTCTCGGGGTGAAACTGGACGCCGACGTGGGGTCTATCACGGTGGCGGACGCCCATCACGACACCGGCTTCGTCGTCGGTTCGGGCCGTCGCCTCCAACGTGTCGGGCACGTCGTCGTATCGAACCGCGAGCGAGTGGTACCGCCCGACCTCCAGTCGGGCCGGGAGGTCGGCGAACACGCCACGGCTGTCGTGGGTGACGACCGAGCGCTTTCCGTGGACCACCTCGGGGGCGTGTCCGACCGTCGCGCCGTGGACCGCACACAACGCCTGATGGCCGAGACAGACGCCAAGCGTGGGAAAGTCGAGGTCGGCGAAGACTGGCATCGACACGCCCGCGTCGGCGGGCGTCCCCGGCCCCGGCGAGACGACGATACCGTCCGGATCGAGATGCCTGATGCCATCGATATCGACGGCATCGTTCCGGCGAACGACCACCTCGTCGGCACACTCGCCGATGTACTGAACGAGGTTGTACGCAAAGGAGTCGTAGTTGTCGACAACGAGGACTCGGCTCACGCCTCCACCTCCGCCTCCATCTCCATCTCCGTTTCCCCACCGAGTGCGTCGTCGACGGCGTTGATCAGCGCACGCGCCTTCGCGAGCGTCTCGTCGTACTCCAGATCCGGCACCGAGTCGTGGACGACGCCGCCGCCGACCCGGAGGTGGTACTCATCGCCGTGGCGAACCAGCGTCCGGATGATGATGTTGAGCGTCGCTCGGCCGTCGAAGCCGATCGCGGCCATGCTCCCGGTGTAGGGGCCACGCCGATGATGTTCCACCTCGTCGATGATCTCCATCGTCCGGGGCTTTGGCGCGCCGGTGATCGTTCCGCCAGGAAACGTCGCGCCGATGGCGTCGCCCAGGTCGTGATCGTCGCGCAGTCGCCCTGACACCGTCGAGACGAGGTGGAACACCTCGGAGTAGCGGTCGATCCGGCGGTACTCGTCGACCGTGACGGAGCCGTGCTCGCTCACCTTCCCTAGATCGTTCCGTTCGAGGTCGACCAGCATCGCGTGTTCGGCCCGTTCCTTTTCGTCGTTCCTGAGGTCGGCTTCGAGCCGACGATCCGCCTCGTCGTCCGAACCCCGGGGACGCGTGCCGGCGATCGGTTCGGTCCGGAGGCGGTCACCCTTCCGCTCCAACAGGAGTTCAGGGCTGGCGCTCACGAGGTCGACGCCGGGAAACTCGACCAGCCCCGAGTAGGGCGCCGGGTTCACGTCCCGCAGGGCGGCGAATGCCGCCACCGGGTGGACGGCCGCCGGCGCGGTCAGCCGATGGGAGACGTTCGCCTGGAACGTGTCGCCATCGCGGATGTACTCCTTGACCCGGCGCACCCGGTCGGCGTACGCCGACCGCTCGCAGGAACTGGTGAAGCTCACCGGTCCCGTCACCGGCGGCGATCCGACCGAGGGGTCGCCCTCCGTCGCGGCCGCCGCGAGCGTTCGGGCTCGTTTGAGGCCGCGGTCGTACGCGGTGTCGGGGTCCTCCCCGATCCGCGGTGTCGCGACGAAACGAAGCGTCGACCCGCCGGCCTGCCACGCGGCGAGGCAGGTGTACCGAGCGAGTTGGAGGCGTGGTAGCCCACGGTCGTCGACCGTCGTCGACGGCAACGTCTCGATCTCCCGGACGGCATCGTACGAGAGCCACCCGAAAAAACCACCCGGGTACGGCACCCCGCAGTCACCGCGGGCGAGCGACTCCCCGCCGACGAGGTCGGTGATCGTCTCCAACACCCCCTCACCGTCGACCTCGTGGACGGTATCGGGCGCGACGCCGAAGTAGCCCCATCCCGGCTGGCCCCCCGACGTCTCGAAAAAGATCGAGGGGTCCTCGCCCCGCGCCCGCCGGTAGGCTTCGAACGGGTCGGTCTCCAGTTCCACGACGACCGGCACGCGTGTTTCGGGGGGCTTACCCTCGGCGGTCGCCCGGAACGACGCCCGGTCGGTCGTCACCGTCCCCGTCACGCGCTCACCCTCCCGCCGGGGTCGCCGTGTTCACCACCCGCCGGACGGTATGCCCCGGTCGGCTCAGCGCTCGACATCGATGGATTTCAACACGACGTCCTCTTTGGGCTGGTCGTTCGGGCCGGTTGGCACCGCTCCGATCTCCTCGACGACGTCCATCCCATCGACGACCTCCCCGAAAACGGCGTGGTCGCCGTTGAGGTGGGGCTGGGCGTCCAGCGTGATAAAAAACTGCGACCCGTTGGTGTCCGGACCACGGTTGGCCATCGAGAGAACCCCCGGACCGTCGTGGCTCAGGTCCGAATGGAACTCGTCGTCGAAGGTGTAGCCGGGGCCGCCGCGCCCGGTCCCGGTCGGATCGCCACACTGGAGCATGAACCCCGAGATGATCCGGTGAAACGGTACGTCGTTGTAGAGCGCGTCGCCCCGGATCTCGCCGGTCTCTGGGTCTTCCCACGTCGTCGTTTCCGGCCCGGGGTCGTCGTTCGCCGCGGGGTCGTGTTCCGCGAGGTTGAGAAAGTTCTCGACCGTCGTCGGAACCCGGTCCTCGAACAGTTCGACCGTGATGTCGCCGTGTGTCGTTCGGAGCGTCGCAGCCGGATTGCTCATACCATCATCAGGCGACCCGTCGGCATAACGTTGCTGACCGACGACCGACCGATGGGCGATCACTCACCCGGCGTCGCCGCGGATGTGGATGGGGATGTCGGTCCCGGTTCGGAGTCCGACCCCGAGTTGCTAGCCGTTTCTGCGGATGACCCTTTTTGATCGCCCTCGATCATGAACTCGACGAGGTAGGCAAGAAACTCCTCGTTGTCCGCGACGTTGTAGCGGTCGCTCCGCATGAACGTCTTGTCTCCGACGAGCAGGGCGTTGTTCGACCGAACGGCGACCGGATACTCGCCGCTCTGGCCATCGGTTCCCGACTTGTGGGTGTTCGGCGCACTCCGCACGAGAACGGTCCCATCGTCGGTGGTGACGGCGGCGGCGGTGTACATCGCCAGCCGGTCGGCATCGCCGGCGCCACCTGCCCCGGTCGGCCGCGCGAGAACGTGTTTGAACGTCCCGTCCGCGTGCTCCTGATTGTAGAGATACTGTGTGTCGATGCTCATCCCGTAGCGGGACGCGAGCGTCGTGAGTTGACTCTCCTGTGTCGTGATGCTCGCACCGAGGAGCCCGGTGCTGATCGCCGTCCGGTCGGGTTCGCCGATCATCACCAACCGACCGCCGTTCCCGGTGAACTTCCGCACCTCCTCAATGTCGCCGGTGAGATACTCCTCACCGGGATCGATGACGAGAAACGCGTCGACATCTTCCAGATTCGACGACAGGTTTCCGCTGTTGTAGAACTCGACGTCATACCCCTGTTGCACCAAGGCGTCGACGATCGGTTCGATATCGGTCCGTGTGAACCGGTTCGAGTGCCCGCGGTCGATGAGGACCGTCCCACTACCGTCGGCGTCGGCCGCGGGGTCGGCCTCGATTTCCCCCGTCGCCTCGATCGGATCGGGTGCGACCGTGGCCGGATCGTACTCGGGGTTTGCGGGTGCATCCGATCCCTCGTCACCGGCTTGGAGCAGCATGGGTCCCGCCGCCGCCACCGCCACCACGACGACGATGGTTATAACCAGGACGGCGACCCGTTTGCCGAGTTCACGCCACATGCGTGCCTCCTACGTCGGCGGTTGCGTTCGCCGGCGGTGCCCCCGACTCGGTGTCTGCGGTGTCGAGATACGACGCCGGCACCATCAGAAACACCGGCTCGGTCGTGTCCTCGCCGTAGAGGTACTCCGCGGACACCATCTCCTTGTCCGACGCGTTCGACGACACGTAGTTCGACCGCGAGAGGAACCGCGTTGTTCCGCCGGGGCGCATCACGCGCACGTCGTAGTTGTCGAGGTCCGCCTCCTCGGCCGCGTGTTCAACCGCGGCCTGCCGACCGCCGATCGAGTCGGCCATTCCGTTTTGGACCGCCTGCGTTCCGCTGTAGATTCGCGCCTGTTCGACCTCGCTCTGAGACAGTTCCAGCCGGTCGCCCCGCTGCTCGAACACCGCGCCGATAAAGGCGTTGCCCAGCGATTCGAGAATGTAGTTGAACTCCCGCTCGTCGCCGCCGGTCAGCTTGTTCGGCCCCGTTGTCGAGACGAGCCCCGTTGGCTCCAGCGCCTGGGGCGTGGTCGCGAGAACGCCGACGCTCCCGACCGTCGAGGACGGCTTGGCGTAGATGTGGTCGCTCGGGGCGATGGTGTAGTACGCGCCGGAGGCCGCCGCGGCGTCGACGCTTGTCACCAACGGCATCTCGCCGGCCGTCCGTTTGGTTTGGAGGTACATCTCCTCGCTGGCGGCGGCCCCACCACCCCCACTGTTCACGAGCAGTACGACAGCTTCCACGTCGGGGTCCGAGCGGGCTTGTTGGAGCATCGACGTGACGCCGGCGGCGGTTCCGCCGTCGATGGCTCCAGCAACCGGCACGACCGCCACCGTCCCATCGGAGGAGGTGGCGTTCCACGCGACGGGAGCCAACGCCAACCCGACGACGACGCCGATAACGACGAACAACACGTAGGAGCGTGCGATCCGCCGCAAAAGACCCCGAATTCGGTTCGCCATACACGTCGGTTGGAGGGAGCGTACAAAAAACGTCGGTCGGTCAGCGAGAGGCGGCGTCGGACAACAACTGTGCGCCACGAACCAGTCCGGAGCGTCCCTTCAGCGCCCCAACCCTCGCGTAGTAGCCGCTTTTGCGCGCCGTTCCGACGGCGTAGTGGCGCACCGAGTCGACCACCGGTTGCCGTCGCCCCCGCATCCGCGTCGCGCCGCTCCGGACGGCATCCAGTACCTGCTTGCCGTCCAGCGTGTCCCGGTCGGCGTCGTCGATGACCAGTTCGGTGTACGCCCGGCCGACGTGGGGCACCGAGTGGGCGTCGCTGGCGGCGACCCCCGGGTAGCCCCTTTCGGCCGCGAACCGCCGTGCCCGCCGGTTCCGGTAGCCGGTGAACAGCCACGAGTTGAACACCTCGATGGCGTCACAGTCGACGAGGTGTCGCCGCGGTACCCCGTGACGGCTCCGCTGGAACGGGTGTGGAACGACCGCGATTCCGCCGTGGTCGCGCACCCACCCGACCGTCTCCTTGAGGCCCGTCCGTCGCGGTGGCATCTCATCGACGCCGATGGCGAGGAGGTGGCCAACGGCGGTCGACACCTCGACTCCGGGAATGCCGAGCAGGCCGTACTCGGGGGCGAGTGCCGCCGCCCGGACCGACTCGTGGATCACGTCGTGGTCGGTGACGACGACGCCGTCGAGTCCAACCTCCGCCGCCTGCTCCAGTAGCAACTCGACGGGGTCGTGTCCGTCGTACGAGGCCTCGGAGTGGACGTGTGGGTCGATCCGGACCGTCGTCTGACTCACGACCGTTCTTCGAGGGGTGGAACGATAAGCCCCGTGGCTCACTCCGCGACCGTGCCGGGTGTGTTATCGAGCACCGACCGCACCGCCGCCAGTGCGTCGTCGTCGAGTTCGACCAGCGGCGGGCGGACGGCGTCGTCACCGATGATGCCGCGTTCGACCAGCGCCGCCTTTGTGGCCGGGGCGAAGCCGTGGTTCAGCGAGACGTCGAACACCGGGCCGATGTGGTTCACCTGCAGGTTCCGGGCCCGTTCTACGTCGTTGTCCGCCGCCGCGTCGATGGTGTTTGCGACCAGTCCCGGGCGGTAGTTCGCGACGGCGTTGATGCCACCCGTCGCCCCCATCGACACCGCGGGGGCGAGCTGGCTGTCGAACCCCTGAAACAGGTGAAAGTTCTCGCCGGTCCGCCGGATGACCTCCGTGAGGTGTGTCAGATCACCGCTCGTGTCTTTCATCCCGACGAGGTCCGGGTGGTCGGCGACGGCGTCGAGCAGGTCGGCGCCGATCGACTGCCCGACACACGAAGGAATATTGTAAAGAACGACCGGTAGCGCCGTCTCCTTGAGCACCGCACGGACGAACCGTTCGTTGCCGGTCGGGTCGTTCGCGCCGTGAAAGTACGGCAGCACGACGAGAACGGCGTCCGCGCCGCAGTCGGCCGCGGTGTCGATCCGATCGAGGGTTCCGGCGACGCTTGATGCCGCCGCTCCCGGGAGCACCGACGCGCCGTCGGCGGCGTCGACGCTCGCTCGCACGACCGTTTCGTACTCCTCGTGGGTGAGGCTGGCGAACTCGCCGGTCGTCCCGCAGGGAACCAAGCCGTCAGCGCCGTTTTCGAGAACGAACTCGACGAGGTCGGCAATCGCATCGGTGTCGACCGACCCGTCCACGAAGGGCGTCACCGTCGGAACGAGGCTGGTACCGTACGCCGAATCGGCGGGTGCCGTTGGCATGCCTGGCGTCTCGACCCGCGATCAGTTATGCGTTCCCTTCTCCCCGCCGACGCCGGCGTCGGCGCTCGCCGCCCAGAACGGCGTCGGGAGCCGCTCGACCAGTTCGTCGAGAACGATCAGCGTCGGCGGTAGCGTCGCCAGTGCGGCCACCAGCGTCAGAAAGATAACACCGACGGTGAGGTAGCCGAAGTCCGCGAGGATCGGGAACGGCGAGAGCGTCAGCGCCGAGAAGCCAAAGACGGTGGTCATCCCCGACACCGAGATGGCCTTGCCGACCCGTGTGGCCGCCGTTTCCACGGCGTCGAGCCTGCTCACGCCTGCGAGCGCCTTCTCCTCGTAGTACCGCTCCATCACGATGATGGTGTACTCGGCCCCGATGCCGACGCTCATGGCCCCCAGCGACGCCCCGAGCGGCGAGACGGGAATGTTCAGGGCGGCCATGTAGAGGTTCTGCCACCCGATGACGAACACCATCGGGATCAGCGGCGCGACCGCCTTCGTCAGCCGCCGGTAGTAGACGAGTAGGAGACCGAACACGAACAGAACGCCCAGTCCCGTCGTCACGTTCCGGTTCTCGATCTGCTCGACGACCGACGGCGGAGAAACCGCTTCCGTACCGGTGAGCGTCACCTGCACACCCGGCGGTGGGTTGCTGAACGCGATCGCCTTGTCGACGTTCGTAATAAACGACAACGTTTGGTCGGTCGTCATGTCCTCGGCACCGATAACGGTGATGTGGGCGTAGCCGTCGTTGTAGTAGTTGACGCGCTCCTCCTCCGGAACGTCGGCGAGAACACGTTCGACGCCCGCCCGCGTCTCGGGAATCTCGCCGCCGTTGTACTCGGAGACGAGCGTCGCCGGCGAGTCTACCCCCTGGACCAGCGGTGTACCGACGGCGACACGCTCGAACCGTTCCATCCAGCGTAACACCTCGGGGTGGGTGAGGTCGCTCCCGAGAACGAGCACGTCGAACTGGACGGCGCTCCCGCCGCCGGTCTGGGCGCGGAACTGCTGGAGGTCGACGTACGCCGGCAGGTCCTGTGGCACGAACTCCTCGGTGTCCGCAAGCGTCTCCAGTCCGGTGCCGGCTTGGAATCCCGCACCCATCAGGAGCACCGCCACCACCAGCGTGAGTCCCGGATTGGCCGCAACCGTCCGAGCACCCTGTCCGAGCGTCCGCCCGAAGACGCCGACGCGGTCCGACTCGTCGAGGTCGGGTGTCGATCCTGCCGGATCCGCCGGCCCCACCGGATCGACGTCTGCCGGTCCCTCGCCGCCGGTCTGCCCGCCGCCGCGTCGTTCGGTCTCGTCGGCATCCCGCCCTCGCCCTCGTTCTCGCCACCGCGCGTACAGCGTCAGCGTCGGGAGCAAGATTAGGATCGCCGCGAGAAAGGTGAGCAAGACCCCGAAGATCGAGGTCTGGGCGAACCAGACGAACGCCGGCGACCCCTGTGTCGACATCCACGTCGCGCCGAAGCCGAGTGCGGCGGCGAGCATCGCCACGAACACCGGCGGACCGATGCCCGACAACGCCCGTGGCAGGGCCTCCCGTGGCGGCGCCACCTCCAACTCCTCCTCGTAGCGCTCGTGGAACTGCACGGAGTAGTCGATGCCGAGACCGATCAGGATCGGGAAGACGGAACTCGTCAGTGTCGAGTTGGGAACGCCGGCGTAGCCGATGGCCCCGAACGTGTACAACACGCCGGTAAAGACCGCGACGATCGGGAGGAGCCGCAGGCGCACCCCACGAAACAGGAAAAAGAGGGCGACGATCATCAGCCCGACCGCCAACCCGAGCAGTTGGTTCGTGCTCTGCTGGATCAACGCCGACAGCTGTGCGGAGAACGCCGCCGACCCGGTGACGATCACGTCGACACCGGCTGGGAAGCGTGCCCACTCCTCGGCCCCGGTCGCCTCCTCGTAGATCGGTCGTTCCTCGGGCTGTGTCAGTCCCGGTTCGAACACCACCCGAACGAACGCGGTGTCCGGATCACCGATCGCTCGCTCGACTTTCGCCTGCGAGTCGGGGACCCGGCCGTACTCCGCGCGCACCCGGTCGGCCGGACTCGACACGTAGGCCACGTCGTCGACCGCCGACATCCGGTCGTCGAAGCGGGCCACCGCCCTGATCGTCGCCGGATCGCTCACCTCCCCTCGGACCAGCACGGAGATGGAGCCACGGTCGAACGTCTCGTCGAACGTGTTCAGGGTCGGGTTCCCGGCGGTGAAGGCCTGATCGCCGGTGACGCTCGTGATCTGTGCGGCGCCGCCAAAGGCGGCGACGAGGAGGACCACCGCGATCAGTAGCGTCGCGACCGGGTGGGCCTGCACCTCGTTGCCGATGCCGCCGAAGAGGTGGTCGAGTCGTCCCACGTCAGTCTCCTCCGTTCTCGTCTTTGTGCTCGTCCTCGTTCCCGCCCACGCTTGTCTCCGCCGGCCCCGTCTCGGCGCTCATTGTCGACGGTACCAGAGCCCCCCGACGATGGCGACGAGCAGTATCGCGCCGCCGCCGACCGGGAGAATCGGCGGTCCGCCATCGGCCTCGTTCACCCCCACGCCGATGGGTATCTCGTCGGTGAACTTCGTATCCCCGTCGGCCTCGTCGTACCGCACCTGGACAGCGGCGTTGTACCGCTTGGGGATGGCGTCGCTCGTCGCGCTGATCCGGAACGAGGCGGTCGCCGTCTCGCCCGGCCCCAGTCGTCCGAGAAACGCCCCGTCGTCGGAGGTCGACAGCGGGTCGCTGGTGAACAGTCGTGTGTTGGTCGCCGACACGGGGTCGTCGCCGACGTACCGCACGTCGACGGTGAGCCGCGCCGTACCGCCGGGTGTCACCGTTGTCGAGACGTTTTCCACCTCGAACCGGTCGCGTGACTCGTCGACCGTCGCCCGCTTCCGGATCGGGTTCGACGCCGTTTGCACGTCGCCGTCGGCGTTCTCGTACTCCACGCCGAAGGTGAACGAGTTGGTTCCGGGTTCGGCGTCGCCCGCAATGGCCACGGTGAACGTGACCGGTGCCGACTCACCCGGATCGAGGGTTCCGACCGCCGACTCGCCGTTTGTCGGTGTC
This sequence comes from Haloplanus sp., assembly GCF_028275055.1. Taxonomy (GTDB): domain Archaea; phylum Halobacteriota; class Halobacteria; order Halobacteriales; family Haloferacaceae; genus Haloplanus. The sequence goes on along the minus strand of NZ_JAQCNJ010000020.1, from coordinate 13,389 downwards.
ACCGGGCCGGCGTCGCGCATCCTGACGACCACGTTCCGAGCCGGTGCCGGTCCCGTGTTGACGACCCGGCCGGACAACGTCGCCTCCGACTCGTCGACCCGGAAGTTCTCGGTCGTCAGGTCCTCGATCGTGAAACTCCGTTCGGGTTGGACGACGACACCCGCGGTCAGGCTGTTCGACTGCTTTGCGATGTCGTTTCGGTTGCGATAGGAGACCACGGCGTCGACGGGATACTCACCCGGCGAGAGGTCGGCGTCCGCGCCCACCTGCACGGACACCCGTCTGGTCTCGCCCGGATCGAGCGACCGGACGAACACGCCGGTTGTCGTCGACGGCGCGTCGGGGCTCCCGAAGTACAGCCCCGACGCCCGCGATTCCAACCGGACCGTCGCGCTCCGCGCCGTCTGAGTGCCCGTGTTCTCGATGGTGAACGCGAGCGATCCGGTGTCGCCCGCGAGCAACTCGTTGGATCCCTCCGAAATCACGTCGAACTCGGCGCGTTCCTCGATCCGGATCGTCAGATCGACCGTCCGTTCCTTTTCGAGCCACGTGTACTCGATGTTTGCCGGACCGGTGCTCGTCTCATCGTAGAGCACGGCCCGCGCGTGTCGGTACGTGATTTCGACGGGGACGGTGTACCGCCCCGGTTCGGCGTTACCGATATCCACATTGAAGCTGAACTCGGCCGTTCCACCGGGGCCGATGCTCCCGGCCGTGACCGTCCCCGTCTTTACGTCTATCGGGGCGTCGACCTGGTCTTCATCGACCTGCATCCGGACGCTCCGAGCCGTCTGGACCTGCTCCTCGAACCGGCTGGGCCCGCCATCCTCAATGTTGCCGTCGTTGCTCGCGACGACCGTGAGCCGCGCCTCCTCGTTCGACTGGAAGGTTTCGTCGGCAACGCTGACACCCAATACCGGGTTCCCGGAGACAACGCTCGATGCGAACGCGGGAACGACCGGCGCGACCAGCAACAGGCCGACGACCGCCAGAATCGTGATCCGCTTCATAAATACACCTGCGGTCGCCCAATAATAACGATGACGATCCAATATATCAAACTAAAATTTGGTTGAACGTGTTCGGTATTTACTACCTACCGGGTACGGCCGATGCGTGTCGGTCAATACGACAACCAAACCGAGCGGTCGGTGTCGCCGTCAATGAGTCGGATCGTCCCGCTTCCGTCGTCAAGAACCGGACGACCGGTCGCCCAGTAGACACGACCCTCGTCGTCGCGTCCCGTTCCGACGCTGACGACGAGTTCGGCTCCCGGTTGGAGGCGCCGGTCGCCGAAGAAGTAGTAGTGCGTGTCGTCGACGATAAGTGACCAGTCGGAGAGGTCGATCGCTCGCTCTCCGGTGTTTTCGATGATAATAAACTCGTCGTCGATTCCCGCCGCCGCGTCGTCCGGCGGGTTGGGATGGACCGCTACGATGCGGAGCGCCGAGGTGTTCGACTCGCGGATCGGCCGGGTCGGCTCGACGACACCACACGACCAGATACCCCGGCGAGCGTTCTGTGCCGCCCGCTCGGCGTCGGCATACCGCCCGTCCGTCGCCCGGGCGCGCCCTCGTTCGACGAGCCGTCGGTTGAGGGGTTGTCCGTCGACGGTGACCACTGCTGTCCGCGTTCCCACCGCCGTACTCGTCGTCCGGACGGTCACCCCCGCACCGACCAGGTCCGTCCGTAAGTCGACGAGCGCCCGCTGGCCATGGTCGGCGAGACACCGCCGGCCTTGGTCGCCGGTCGGAACGCCATCGAACGGTTCGAGGGTGGCCGCGTCGAGACCCGGGGCATCGACACCGGCGAGGCGCACCGTTCGCCGAGCCCCCGACCCGGTTCGGTACGTGAGGCGGTCGGGGGCGCTCACCGCCACGACCGTCGCGTTTGCCGCCACCGTCGCGGCGCCCGCCCGTGTGTCCCTGCGCTCGTCCGCCGCCGCTCCCGCCCCCGCACCGGCGTCAGCCACAGCCGCCGGCATCGGCGCGGACGTCATCGGCTCCGGCGACGGCGTTACGGCCGCCGGCATCGCCGGTACGGTCACACCGCCCGCGGCGAGCAGGACGGCCGCGACGATGACGGTCCGGCGGCGGCCGGTCCTACCGGCTCGGGCGATGACGTATCCCCCGACGAACAGGCCGGCGGCGAGAAACAGTGCGAACAAGGCGAGCGCGAACATGTGTACCACCGGCCGATGCCGGACAATGCTGCTCGGTCGCCGACAAACTTAGGTATTGTCACCGAAGCAGTCGGCGGCCGCGCCACCGCTGCCCGTCCCGACGGTTCACTGTCTCCGCTCGGTCTCAACGCCGCCGGACCCGCCGGATCGCGAGTTCGATGTCGAACCGGTCGGAGTCGGTCGAGCCTTCCGCACGACCGTCGCGTTCGAACCGGACCTCGTTGCCTACCCGCTCGCTGTCGTCCCGATCCAGTCCGTTCCCGTTCCCGTTCCCATCGTCCTCATCACCGTCGCCACGGCTCGCAAGCGGGACGAACCAGAACCGTGGATAGTCGGTTGCGACGACGCGGGAGACGTCCTCGCGCGCGTAACGGACATCCACCCGGAACTCGACGTCCGTTATCGGCCGTTCGCCCGTGTTCTCCACCTCGAACTGATAGTTGACGAACGCGTGCGACTCCGTCGGCGTCAGCCGGATCGAGAGCCGTCGGTTCCGTACCTCGATTCCGTCGCCCGGAAGCGCGACGGCGGCGGCCGTTCGCGTCCGTGCCCGCGCCCGAGTTTCGACCGTCTCCGTGACGGTCGGAGGCTCGGTCGCTGTGGCCGTCGGCGATGACGCCGGTGTGTCACCGCTGTCCGGCGGTGTCGGCTCCGGCTCGATAAACAGCCGCCCACAGCCCGACAGCGAGGCGAGTACCCCGACCCCGGTTCCGAGGATGGCCCGCCGAGTTACGCGCTCGTCACCCATCGGACACACATCTCGGGCGAGCGGATTAAACCCCGGCCCTCCGACGGATCGCGCCGCCGGCAAGAACTAAACGCTTTTCGCCGTCGGTCCCAACCTCCGTGTATGCCATACGAGGCGGTGCTGTTCGACAACGACGGTGTTCTCGTCGAACCGGTCGGCCACTCCGTTCTCCGGCGCGCGACGTGGGAGGCGTTCGACGCTCTCGGCGTTCCCGACCCGGACGACGACGACGTCGCACGACTCTCCATCGGTGTCACGCCCGACCGCCTCTCCTCGGTGTGTGCGAGATACGGTCTCGACCCGTCGCGGCTCTGGCGCGCCCGCGACCACTACTCCTCGCACGCTCAACGCGTCGAACTTCGGGCGGGTCGGGCGACGCTGTACGACGACTTCGACGTCGTTCACGACATCGACACACCTCGTGGTATCGTCAGTTCGAACCAGCAGGCGACCCTCAAGTTCATGCACGACTTTTTTGAAACGGCCGACCTCTTCGACCCGGTGTACGGACGTTCGCCCACGATCCAAAGCCTGACCCGAAAAAAGCCCGCTCCGTACTACCTCCGGCGCGCCCTCTCGGACATAGGTGTCGACGCCGCCGACACCCTCTTTATCGGCGACAGCGAGTCCGACGTGTTGGCGGCCCAAAACGCCGGCGCCGACGCCGCGTTCATCCGCCGTCCCCACCGCGAGGGCTACGACCTTTCGGTCGCGCCGACGTTCGAACTCGACGGGCTGGCCGATCTGCTCGCTCTCGACGGCGTGCCGACCCGGACGTAACGTCGTGGCCGCCACGCCAGCCGCCGAGGCTATCAGTCCCCGGCACGTAGGACCCGTATGAGCGAAGAACGATCCCTGAGCGACCTGTCCGACGACGAGTGGCGCGACCGGCTCTCCGAGGAGGAGTACAACATCCTCCGCGAACGCGGTACCGAACCCAAGTTTAGCGGCGACCTTCTCGAAAACACGGAGGACGGCACCTACGCTTGCGCGGGGTGTGGTGCGCCGTTGTTCGCCTCCGACACCAAATTCGACTCCAAAAGCGGCTGGCCCAGTTTCTACGACGCCATCGAGGATGCGGTGGTCTTCGAGACCGACACCCGCCACGGGATGACCCGAACCGAGGTGTCGTGTGCCCGGTGTGACGGCCACCTCGGCCACGTCTTCGAGGACGGTCCCGATCCGACGGGCGAACGCTACTGCATCAACTCCGTCGCACTGGCGTTCGATCCCGAGGACTAACCCCCGACGCCGACGGTGAGAACGGGCACGTCGGCCATCGTCACCACCTTCTGGGAGACGCTCCCGAGCATGGTCCGTTGGTAGTCGTCGCCGTGGGTGCCCATCACCACGAGGTCAACTCCCGACTCCTCTGTGTAGGCCAGAACCTCCTCTCCAGGGTCACCCTTGCGGATCACCGTCCGGACGGTCACGCCCGCGTCGTCGAGACGGTCGGCGACGGCGGCGGTCGCGGTTTCGCCCTCCGTGCGGAGTTCGTTTTCCACGTCGGTCTGCATACCGTCCTGTAGGGTCAGAAACGACCGATCGTCGATCACGTACAGAACGTGAACGGTCGCGTCCCGCCGCGCCGCCACCTCGGCCGCGTGGTCGACCACCACGTCCATCGACTCGCTCCCATCCGTCGGGAGCAGGACCTCCTCGTACATCGTGTGGTCGGTTCTCAACCGACCCTGACACCCTTTTCGGTTTCCGGGAACACGTCGCGGTCGTTCCACGGTCCGGTGGCACGCCGTGATGACCGCAGGGGTGGACGATCAGTGGGTCAACAACAACAGTTGCTCCGCCGTCCGGGCCAGACAGAACGGCGCGTTCGGCGGATCGTTGAAGCTCACCCGGTCGTCCGACGAGACGAACAGCCGGTCGAACCGCCGCCCACAAGCCGGACAGCCGTACCCCTCGCGGTTCTCCAGATGCATCGAGTTGCCGTCCTGTGTCCGGAGCTTCAGCCCCGCGCGGTACTCGTGGACATCGAACCCCTCGGAGATGTCGAGACACTCGGGCATGGGGTCGTCGCCGCACGCGCGGCTGAAAGGCGTTTTGGCTACTCGACCGTGTTTCGGAGCGTCCCGACCCCCTCGTAGGTGATCTCGATCGTATCGCCCCGTTCCAGCAGGCCGGGATTGGCCGGACTACCGAAAGAGACCACGTCGCCCGGTCGGAACGTGTACCGCTCCGAGAGAACGGCGACGACCTCCTCCGGTGAGAAGAGCATCTCGTCGGTCGTCGCGGACTGCCGTTGCTCGCCCGAGATCACCGTCTCCATCCCCATCCCGTCGAGGTCGACATCGGTCTCGATCCACGGGCCGAGTGGCGCGGCCCCGTCGAAGGCCTTCCGGGCCGTGCGACGGTCCTGTTCGTAGGCGTCGAGGTCGTTCAGGATCGTATAGCCTCGGAGAACGTCGTCGACCTCGTCGACCGCGAGGTCGTGGCATCGCTCGTCGATCACGGCCGCAAGCTCCCCGGCGTAGGTGAACGACTCCACCCAGTCGGGGTACGTGATCGGGTGAGCCGGTGGGTGCAACGAGTGGGGCGGCTTGATGAACCAGTCCGGTCGGTCCGGGCGGTCGTCCTCACCCATCTGTTCGATCTTCGCGCCGAAGTTTCGGCCGGTACAGAATATCGCCGCCGGATCGCAGGGAGCCATCAGATCACCGTCCTCGCTGACGACGTACGCGTCGCCATCAGCGTAAACCACACCGCCGTCGTACTCTCCGGTCAGCGGTCCCTTCGGGGTCGAGATGCGTGCCAGTCGCATGGGCCGACGACGGTGGCCCTCGGGCTATCGGTTTCGGTTTATGCCAACTGCGCGAACGCGAGCGTTCCGCTGATGTTCTCGATGTACGCGTCGACGACCTGCCCTTCCTGTGCGCCGGGCACGAAGATGGTGTACTTTCCGCGCTCGGCGACGCCGTCGCCTTTGCGGCCGGTGCCGGTGATCTGTACCTGGTAGGTCTTCCCCTCCTCGAGAACGGCCTGTTCCTCGTTTGCGGTTTCCTGTGTCTGCTTTGCAACCGGGCGGAACGCCCCACACGCCGTACACCGGAGCATGTCGACCCCATCCTCGTTGACGAGGTTGGTGTCGGGCAACCCACACTCCGAACAGGTGACGAACTCGGTGACGTACGCGTCGACAGCGGCGTCGAACTCGTCGGCGGTGAAGGAACCGTTGTACCGGGCGCGGTCGCCGTCGAACTGGCCGTTCGTCCCCAGTTCGCGCTGGATCGACCGGTGGACGTGTTCCGGGTCCCGCGACAAGGCCTCGGCGATGTCGCCGAGGTTCGTCAGCCGCGTGAACGCACCGTCCGTCTCACCGACCGGGTCGGGAACCTGCAGGCGGTCGCCCGCCTCCCGCGTTCGCTCGGGGAGCGTGTCGTATGCACGGTCGAGCGCGGAATCGTAGTTCATACGCCAAATACGGGCTAGTGTCGTAAATCGATTCCGTGAGCCACGCTGGCACGCCCCGCCCACCCTCAGAACAGCTCCTCGATCAGCGTCGCCGCGGCGGCGGCGTCCATCGGGCCACGCTCGGTGAGGGCGTCGAGGAGTCGGTCCACACGGTCGGCCGTCGGATCGATCCCTGCCCGTTCCAGAAGTGCCTGGGCGCTGCCCCGGCCGCTCCCCTCGCCGAAGACGAGGCGGCGTTCCCCGCCGAACGCCGCGGGGTCGAACGGTTCGAACGTGCCCGGGTCACGGAGCATCGCGGCGGTGTGAATCCCCGACTCGTGAGTCGTCACCGCCTCCCCGAGAACGGGCGTCCGCGGGTCGATCCGCTCCTCGAGTGCGTCAAGCACCGCCCGACACGCCGGCACGAGCGCCGACCGGTCGGCCGCAAACGCCCCCTCACCGTCCACGGCGTCGGCGACGACCACCCGTTCGAGCGCCGCGTTGCCCGCCCGCTCGCCCAGCGACGCGACGCTTACGTCAGCCATCGTCACGCCCGCGTCGACGGCCGCCAGCGTGTTCGCAACCGCCACGCCCATATCGTCGTGGAAGTGGACGCCGAGGCGGTCGCAGTCGACGCCGCGGCCACGGAGGTCGGCGATCACCGCTCGTACGCGGCCCGGCGTTCGCGCACCGACCGTGTCGGCAACGGTGATCGTCGGCACGGACGGAAACGTATCGAACGTCCTCGCGAGGTGGTCGGGGTCGGTCCGGAAGCCGTCGACGAGGGTGAGGTGGACGCCCGCGCCGCCCTCGCGGGCACGGTCCAGTGCCTCGCCCGCCGTCTCCATCGCCTCCGCCCGCGACATCCCCATGACGTGTTCGAGTTGTCGCTCGGAGGTGGGAACGAACACCTCGATCACGTCCGCGCTGGCGTCGAGGGCGGCTTCCACGTCGCCGGTCGTAGCGCGGGCGATACCGACGATGTCGGCGTCGACACCCTCGTCGCCGGCGAGTCGCCGTATCGCCTCCCGGTCGTCCTCGCCGACAACCGGAAAGCCGGCCTGTACGGCGTCGATTCCGAGGCGGTCGAGCGCCCGGCCGGCGGCCACCCGCGCCTCGACGCCGTAGCTCCGGCCGGGCATCTGTGCACCCTCCCGGACGGTCACGTCTCGGAGGACCGCCATCAGATCACGCCCTCCTCGCGGAGGCGGTCGTACTCGCCCCTGTCGAGGCCGAGTTCGGACAGATACACCTCGTCGTTGTGTTGTCCGTGTCCCGGCCCCGCGTGGTCGACCGCGCCGGGCGTCCGGGTAAAACGGGGCACCGGTGCGGCCGTCTTCAGGCGTCCGAGGTCCTCGTCCTCGGTTTCGACGATGTCGTTTCTGGCCGCGTACTGCTCGTCCTCGAAGATGTCACCCATGTCGTAGACGGGACCGACGATGGCGTCGGCGGCCTCCATCTCCGCGATGGCCTCCTCGGTCGAGCGTTCCCTCGTCCACGCCTCGATCACCTCGTCGAGTTCGTCGGCGTGTTCGACCCGGCTCTCGTTGTCGGCGAAGCGTGGGTCGTCGATCAGGTCGGGGCGGCCGACAGCCTCGGCCACGTTCTCGAAGATGGACTGGGCCGACGCAGAGAGGGTCATGTGGCCGTCGGCCGTCTCGTAGACGTTCCGCGGCGCGGCGTTCTCGTGGTGGTTCCCGATCCGTTCTCTGACCGCGCCGAGGCGGTCATATGCCTCCACCTCCGAGAGAAAGAGCCGAAAGAGTGGTTCATACAGGCTCATATCGACAACCTGCCCTCGGCCACTCCCACCGTCTCGCCCTACGTCGCGCTCGAACACCCCGAACATGACGCCCTGAACGGCGAAGGTGGCGGCGGTCAGATCGGCGAGACTGATCGGCGGCAACAGGGGCTTGCTGTCCGGAAACCCGTTGACGTGTGCCCAGTTCGTGATGCCCTCTGCGACGGTGCCAAAGCCCGGCTTGTCCGACTTGGGCCCCGTCTGCCCATAGCCCGACTGCCGGACGACGATCAGTCCGGGGTTCTCCTCGTGGAGTCGGTCCGGGCCCAGCCCCCACTTCTCCATCGTGCCCGGTCGGAAGTTCTCGAAAAGAACGTCGGCGTCTTCGATCAGGGCGAGAAGGAGCGCGCTCCCTTCCGGCGTGCTCAGATCTAGCGTTACACACCGCTTGTTCCGACCGATCGACTTCCACCAGAGCGACACCCCCTCGTCGTAGGGGGGCCACTCGCGCAGTGGATCGGTTCCCTCCGGGTGTTCGATCTTGATGACGTCCGCGCCGAAGTCGGCCAACTGCGTCGTCGCGAACCCGCCGGCGATCATCCCGGAGCAGTCCACGACACGGAGCCCATCTAGCGGCCCCTGTCGTTCGCGTGCGTTCATGTGAACCGGATGCCCGCGTGTCATGATAAGCGATGCGCTCCGACGGATCACGGCCCGTCGTTGTCGCGGAGTCGACGGTAGCCGGCTTCGAAACCCCAGCAGACGCCGAGAACGAGCAACGCCGGGGGGACGATCCCGACCGTCCAGACGAGAAGCAGAAAGAACGCGCCCGACTCGCCGCCGACGCGGAGAAAGGCGTACACACAGAGCCAACTGCTCCCGACCAGCCATGCGAGCGGCGTCCACAGCCCCCGCTTCGCGTGGAGGTATGTCGGGACGCCGCCCTGTACGATGAGTGCGAGTCCTGTTCCCCCGACGACCACGGCCGCGAAGAACGGCGAGGACCGGGGGTCGGGTTCGATCCGCCAGAACAACAGACGGACCACCGCCCACAAAAAAAGGAGACCAACGCCGTACGCGACGCCGACGCCGACCGCAAGCGACCGGGGACGCACGGACCCCGACCGCGGTCCGACCGCCGCCCGTGCGACGACGATGGCGACGAGCGTCGCGGCCGCTCCGGTCAGAAGCGGGCTGCCGAGCGCGTGGTGTGGGGTTCCGGGCACGGCGGTGTGTTGTACCGTCGACTCATAACTTACGATGGCCGGCAGTATATGTGGGTGTGGGGCGTATCCGTACTCCCATGGCCATCGCCCGGCACGGCACCGGCCTTCGCGCATCGCTCGGAGCCGTCGCCTCCCAGATCCACCCGGTGTTTATGCTCCCGCCGCTTGCCGCCTCCGGGTTCGGCGCCGTTCTCGGCGGTCTCGGCGCGCCCCGCCTCGCGGCGCTCCATCTCGGCGTTGCCTTCTGTGCACTCTACACCGCCCACGTCAAGGACGGCCTCGTCGACTTCCACCACCGTGGCGAGGACGACGACCACCCGCTCACCCGTCGTGGCTGTCATCTCGCGCTCGCCGGGTCGACACTGCTCTTCGGTATCGGCGTCGTCGCCCTCGGACTCCGCGTTGACGCCGTCGCCGCCACACTCGCCATCCCGGGGTGGCTCGTCGCCGTACTCCACGCACCCCACCTCGATACGAATCCCTTTGGAGCGACGCTTGGCTACCCCGTCGGTATCGGGTTCGCCCTGCTCGGCGGCCACTACGTCCAGTCCCGGGCGCTCTCGACGACAGTCCTCGCGTTCGCCGTCGTGTTCGTCGTCGTTCTCGCGGGCATCAAGGTCGTCGACGACGCCACAGACTACGCGTACGACCGGTCGGTCGACAAGCGAACCGTCGCGGTGGTCGTCGGCCGTCGGCGGGCGCGGGTCGTCGCCGGCACCCTGATGGGCGCGGGTATGGCCGCCGTCGCCGCCCTCTCGGTGACCGGTGTCGTCCCCCGCGGATCCGCGCTCGCGACGATTCCGTTTCTCGCCGTCGCCCTCCTCGCCCGCCGGGCCGACGCCGAACTCGCGACGATGTTGCTCGTGCGGGCGTCGTATCTCTTTTTTGCCCTCCTCGTCGTCGCCGTCTGGTTCCGGCCGCTATCCGGGGTCTCGTTGCCCGACATCACCGCCCTCGGTCCGTACACGTACCTCGCGACCGAGGTGCTGTGGGGAACCGTCGCCGTTGCACTGGTGGTTCGGGCCGACGCGGTGTGGGCCGCCATGCGGACGACCGCCGTACTCTACCCCTTCGCGTACGTTTGGGACTGGTATACGCTCTCTGTCGGCGTCTTCGCAATCCCGATGCGGACGGGCGTCGAACTGCTGGGGATCCCGCTGGAAGAACACCTGTTCATGCTGATCGTTCCGGCGATGGTCGTCGGCGTCCACGAGACGCTCCGTGGCCTGTTCGACGAGTAGGCCGGCGTCGCCCCGGTACATCTCACACAGGTCTATGTACGAGACCCACCGACTGGGGGTATGGACTTCCCCGACACCCTGCGCTGTTCGGCGTGTGGCGACCCGATCACCGGCGCCGGTTACCTCCCGGCTGCGGCGCTCGACGACGGCTACGACCCTCACCCGGCTGACGCGGTCTGTGACGCCTGTGGGTTCAACGACGTCGGGATGATGGGGTGTGCACCCGAACTCAACGACGTGACCGGTCCGGGTCCGGCCGACGTGCTCCTGTACGTCAGAACGACCGCAGACGGGGTCGAAATCGTCGATAAGAAGGCGTGAATCGTCCGATCAGTCCTCTTTCGAGCCCGGATCCGTGACCGCACCGTTTGCCGCTGAGTCGAACATCTGCCCGTACTTCGCCAACACGCCTGCGGTGTAGTTCGGCTCCGGTTCGTACCCCTCCAGACGTATTGCCATCTCCTCGTCGCTCAGATCGACCGAGAGTTCGAGGTCGTCGATGTCGATGGTCACCACGTCGCCGTCTTCGAGTGCGGCGATCGGGCCACCGACGAACGCCTCGGGGGCGACGTGGCCGATGGAGAACCCACGCGTCGCACCGGAGAAGCGGCCGTCGGTAAAGAGCGCCACGTCCTCGGCGTGACCCTGCCCGGCGACTGCGCTCGTGACCCCTAGCATCTCGCGCATCCCGGGGCCGCCGCGGGGCCCCTCGTTCCGGATGCAGATCACGTCGCCCGACTCGACCCGGCCCGCTTGAACGTACTCCATGGCGTTTTTCTCCTCCTCGAACACCCGCACGGGACCCTCATGATGGAGGTGGTCCTCGCCGGTGATCTTGATGACCGCGCCGCCGGGGGCGAGGTTGCCGGTGAGAACCCGGATCGCACCCCGCTCGTGGATCGGGTCGGCAACGGTGTGGAGGAAGTCGGCATCGAGGTCGGAAACCGCGGGCGGATCGTAGCGGTCGAGCGCCTCGCTCATCGTCTCGCCCGTCACGGTGAGCGCGTCGCCGTGGAGCAGACCGGCATCGAGCAGTTCCCCCAACACGACCGGCACGCCGCCGACCTCGTGGAGGTCGTTCATCACCCGTTCACCGCCGGGCTGGAGGTTGGCGATCTTGGGCGTCCGTTCGCTGACACGATTGAACGCCTCGATACCGAGGTCGACGCCGGCTTCCGCGGCCATCGCCAGCAGGTGGAGGACGGCGTTGGTCGAGCCACCGACCGCGACCTGGAGCGCGATGGCGTTTTCGAAAGACTCCTTCGAGAGAACGTCCGAGGGCCTGCGCTCTGCCTCGATCACGTCGACGACGAGATCGCCCGTCTCACGGGCCACCTCGTAGCGGGCCGCGTCCTCCGCGGGCGGGGACGCGGAGCCCAGCGGGGCGAAGCCGATTGCCTCGCTGATCGACGCCATCGTGTTGGCGGTGAACATCCCGCCACAGGAGCCCGCACCGGGGCACGCGTTCCGTTCGAGCGTGTCGAGTTCCTCGTCGGACATCTCACCCTCGGCGACGGCGCCGACACCCTCGAAAACGTTCTGGATGGTGACCTCGCGACCGTCGTGTTCGCCGGGCATGATCGACCCACCGTAACAGAAAACAGAGGGGAGGTCCGTTCGAATCGAGGCCATCATCATGCCGGGCATGTTCTTGTCACAGCCACCGACCGTGACGAGGGCGTCCATCCGCTCGCCGAAGGAGACGAGTTCGACGGAATCGGCGATCAGTTCCCGCGAGACGAGCGATGACTTCATCCCTTCTGTCCCCATCGAGATGGCGTCGGAGATGGTGATCGTGCCGAACTCGATGGGCATACCCCCCGCTTCGTCGACACCGTCGACGACAGACTCGGCGACGTCGTCGAGATGGACGTTACACGGCGTGATATCCGCCGCGGGGTTGGGGACGCCGACCATCGGCGACTCGAGGTCGTCGTCGTCGAACCCCATCGCCCGGAACATCGACCGGTGGGGGGCACGGTCGCGCCCCTCGGTCACTTCGCGGCTCCGGAGGTCGGGGTCTTTGCTCCCGGCGTACGGCGACTCGTCGTCCCGATCGGGTGGTTCCTGCTGACTCATAACCCGACCTATTGGGCCGGGGGGTTAAACCCTGACGACGAACGTCCGATCACTCCTCGCGACTCGCCAACCCGGACAGATGACCGGCCTCGGGGACGATGATCTCCTCGGCACCGAGGGTCGCCGCGTTCTCGCTTCCCGGCAGACAGAACGTCGGCGTGCCGTCCACGAGTCCCGCGACCGCCCGCGTGCCGACCACACGCGTCCCGATCTCGTCGTAGGACAGCCGCCGGAAGAGTTCGCCAAAGCCCGGCAGCGACCGCTCGAACAACGGCCGGACCGCCTCGACGGTCACGTCGTCCGGCGTCACGCCCGTTCCGCCCGTGCTCACGACGGCGTCGACATCGTCCCGCCCCGCGAGGTTCGCCAGCGCCGCCTGCACCCGGTCGTGGTCGTCCGGGACGAGTTCCCGCGTCACCACCTCGTGACCTTCGGCCTCAAACGCCGCGGCGATGGCGTCGCCCGCCCGGTCGTCGTCGAGCGTCCGGGAGGAGGTGACGGTCACGATGCCGGCTCCGATGGTCTCGATGTCGTGGTGGTGGTGGTCATCATGATCGTGTCCGTGGTGTTCGTGACTGTCGTTCCCGTTCCCGTCTCCGTGGTCGTGGTCGTCCTCGGTCATGTCCCGCTATCGACGCCCGCCGACCAAAGGGATTGTCGTCGACGAGAAAACACTATGACACGTCGGAACGTAGTAGCGGGCATGGTCGACGACACAGCCACCACCAGCGTCAGGTGTCTCAGTTGCGGGTTCGAATCGCCGACCG